>JBKBSR010000022.1:0-16219 GCA_046291055.1 Roseococcus sp. | reverse complement strand
TTCTTGATCTCGTGCGCGATGCGCCGCGCCACATCGGCCCAGGCGGCCTGGCGCTGCGCCTGCACCAGCGCCGAGATGTCGTCGAAGGTCAGCACATAGCCGCGCCCCTCGAGCTCGGGCGAGAGGCGCGCCAGCAGCGTGCGCCGCTCGGCCGGCGGGCCGATGCGGATTTCGGCGGGGCGGCCGGAGGCGGGGCGCGCCAGCAGGGGCGCGAACTCGGGCGCCACCTCGGCCAGCGGGCGGCCGATCTCGCGCTCCAGGTCCATGCCAAGGAGCTGGCTCGCGCTGCGGTTGGGCAGGTTGATCCGCATCGCCTCGTCGAGGCCGATCACCCCGGCCGAGACGCCGCCCAGCACCGCCTCGGTGAAGCTCTGCCGGTCGGCGATCTGGCGATAGGCCTCCATCAGCTCGCTGCGCTGCGCGGCGAGCTGGTTGGTCATGCGGTTGAAGGCGCGCGAGAGGCTGCCCACCTCGTCGTCCGCGTCGCCCTCCTCCACCCGCACGCTGAGATCCCCTCCCCGCACCCGCTCGGCCGCGGTGATGAGGCGCGAGATCGGCCGCGCGAGCTGGTTGGCGAGCACGAGGCCGATCAGCACCGCCGCCAGCAGCACGAGCAGCGAGCCGATGGCGAAGATCATGATGAAGGTGATCTGCAGCCCGTCGCGGTTGCGGTCGAGCTGCTGATAGGCCGTCACCGCCGCCTCGGTGCGCTGCATGTGCTCCAGCACCGAGCCGTCCACCGGCCGGCCGATCATCAGCATCAGCCCCGCCGCCGGCGTCAGCGCCACCACCGCGCGCACCCGCCCCTCCTCCTCGCCCGCGATCACCGCCACCTCGCCGTTGCGGGCGAACTCCACCGCCCAGTCCGGCGGGGGCGAGAGCAGGAAACCCGAGGCGAGGCCGGCATGGGCGATGATGCGCCCGAGCAGCGGCTCGAACACCACCGCCTCCGTCAGGCCCCGCGCATTGGCCTGGGTGGCGAGGACGCGGGCGAAGGCGAGGCCCTGCTCGGGCAGCAGCACGATGGCGCGGTTGAGGTCGTTCGCCATGGCCAGCGCATCGGCGCGGATCGCGTTCTGGTGCTCCTCGAAATAGGCGCGGCTGGCCACCAGCGAGGCCTCCAGCGCCGTGCGCACCCGGTCGCTGAACCAGGCCTGGATGCCGAGGTTGAAGAACACGGTCGAGAAGCCCGCCAGCAGCATGGCCGGCACGATCGCCACCACCGAGAAGAGCAGCACGAGCCGCGTGTGCAGCCGCGAGCCGGCCGAGCCGCGCCGCCGCTCCACCCACATCCGCACCACCCGCCCCGCCAGCGAGGCGAGCAGCAGCAGCACCACCGCCGTGTTGGCGAGGAAGATCGCCACCACCTGCCCCGGCGAGGTCGGCCCGAAGGGCGAGCCGTCGGAGAGCAGCACGAAGGTGGCGATGCCCATGAACAGGGCCGCGAGCGCGAGGCCGAGCGTCACGCCGCGGCCCAGCAGCATGTCGGCGAGGCGGCGCAGCAGCGGCGCGCGGGGCTTCGGCGCGGCGGGCGGCGCGGTCGGGGCGGCCGCGCTCATGACGGCCCGCCCCGCATCAGGAGAGCCCGCGCACCACGGGCAGGTCGAGATCCCGCAGCTTCTTGCGCAGCGTGTTGCGGTTGAGGCCGAGCAGCGCGGCGGCCTTGATCTGGTTGCCGCGCGTGGCGCTGAGCGCGAGGCGCAGCAGCGGGCGCTCCACCTCGCTGATCACGCGCTCGTGCAGGTCGCGGATGGGCATGCCGTCCTTGTGGGCGGCCATGAACAGCTTGAGGTGCCGCTCCACCGCCTGTTCCAGCGTCTCGGTGCTGCGCGGCGCGCCGTCGCTCGGCGCCTCGGCCTCCGCGAGCTCGGCCGCCACCGCCTCCTCGCCGATCACCTCCTGCGGGTAGAGGGCGGCGAGGCGGCGCATCAGGTTCTCGAGCTCGCGCGCGTTGCCCGGCCAGGAATGGCGCTTCAGCCGCTCCAGCGCCTCGGGGCTGAGGGACTTGGCCGGAAGGCCGGAGGCGCGCGCGCGCTCGAGGAAGTGGCGGGCGAGCAGCGGGATGTCCTCGGTGCGCTCGCGCAGCGGGGGCAGGCGGATGGGCACCACGTTGAGGCGGTAGAACAGATCCTCGCGGAACAGGCCGGCGCGGATGGAGGCGCGCAGATCCCGGTGCGTGGCCGCGACGATGCGCACATTGGCCTTGATCGGCGTGCGCCCGCCCACCGTGGTGAACTCGCCCTCCTGCAGCACGCGCAGCAGGCGCGTCTGCGCCTCGGCCGGCATGTCGCCGATCTCGTCGAGGAAGAGCGTGCCGCCGGCGGCCTGCTCGAAGCGGCCGATGCCGCGCGTGAGCGCCCCGGTGAAGGCGCCGCGCTCGTGGCCGAACAGCTCGGATTCGATGAGTTCGCGCGGGATGGCCGCCATGTTGATGGCGACGAAAGGCCCCTGGCGGCGCTTGCCGTAGTCGTGCAGCGCGCGGGCGATCAGCTCCTTGCCGGTGCCGCTCTCGCCGGTGACCATCACCGTCAGGTCCGCCGTGGTGAGGCGCGCGACCGTGCGGTAGATCTCCTGCATGGCCGGGCTGCGGCCGATCAGCGGCAGGCGCTCGCCCGGCTCGGCATCCTCCTCGGCCAGAGCGGTGGCGGGGCGGGCGAGGGCGCGCTCCACCACCGCCAGCAGCTCCTTCAGGTCGAAGGGCTTGGGGAGGTATTCGAAGGCGCCGCGCTGCGCCGCCTTCACCGCGGTGGTGAAGGTGGACTGCGCGCTCATCACCACCACGCGCAGGTCGGGGCGCACGCGCTTCATGCGCGGCAGCAGGTCGAGCCCGTTCTCGTCGGGCATGACCACGTCGGTGATGACGAGATCGCCCTCCCCGTCCTCCACCCAGCGCCAGAGCGTGGAGGCGGAGGAGGTGGCGCGCACGTTGTAGCCCGCGCGCGAGAGCGCCTGGGAGAGCACGGTGCGGATGGCGCGGTCGTCGTCGGCGATCAGGATGGAACGCGGGTCGCTCATTCTTCGGTCTCGGAGAGATCGGCGCCGGGGGGCGGCGCGGGAAGCGAGAGGCGGAAGGCGGTTCGGCCCGGGCGGCTGTCGCACTCGATCAGCCCGCCGTGGTTGGCGACCAGCTTGGCCACCAGCGCGAGGCCGAGCCCCTGCCCGCCCTTCTTCGTCGTCACGAAGGGCTCGAAGAGCGTCGCGCGCACCGCCTCTGGGATGCCGGGGCCGTTGTCGCGAACGATGACGGTGAGCGGCAGGTGCACGCGCTCGGAGGAGCCGGGCACCGCGATGCGCACGCCGTGGTGGTAGGCGGTGGCCAGCACGATCTCGCCCTCGCGCGGGTCCACCGCCTCGGCGGCGTTCTTCACCAGGTTGAGCAGGATCTGGATGAGCTGGTCGCGGTCGCCCCAGACCGGCGGCAGCGAGGGGTCGTACTCCTCGGAGATGCGCAGATGGCAGGCGAATCCGGTCTGCGCCACGCGCCGCACATGGTCCAGCACGGAATGGATGTTCACCGGCCGGCGCTCGATCGGCCGGTCGGAGAACATCTCCATCCGGTCCACGAGCTTGCGGATGCGGTCCGCCTCCTCCTGGATGAGGGTGCACAGCTCGCGGTCGCCCTCGCTCGCGCCCTGTTCGAGAAGCTGCGCCGCGCCGCGGATGCCCGAGAGGGGGTTCTTCACCTCATGCGCCAGCATGGCCGCCATGGCGGTGGCGCCGCGCGCCGCGCCGAGGAAATGGAGCTGGCGGTCGAGCATGGCCGCCGTCGAGCCGTCCTGCAGCGTCAGCACCACGCCGCCCTCCAGCTCCGTCAGCGGCGCTCCATGGACCGAGACGCCGTGGCGGTGCAGGCGCGGGCTTTCGAGGGCGAGGTCGTGGTCGGCCACCGGGCTGTCCTGGCGGCGCACCTGGTCGATCAGCGCGAAGAGGCGGCTGTCCTCGGGCAGCAGCTCGGACAGGGCGAGCCCCTGCAGCGAGGCCTGGGAGAGCTGGAAGAACAGCTCCGCCGCGGGGTTGGCGAAGCGGAAGCGGTTCTCCGCGTCCAGCACCACGGCGGGCAGCGGCAGCGCGGCGAGGATGGCCGCCGCCTCGGGCGCCGCCGACCCGCGCGGGCGGCGGGCGAAGGCCGCGACCTTGCCGATGACGCCGCTCACGCCGCCTCGCGGTAGCTCTCGCGCACCGCCTCCACGCCGCGTTCGATCAGGGGAAGATAGAAGGCGTCGATCAGCGCCTCCGCCTCGTCCGGCGTCTCCACCGCGTTCACGCGGGCGCGGAACTCCGCGCTGCCGGGCAGGCCGCGCGAATACCAGGCGATGTGCTTGCGCGCCATGCGCACCCCCGTGGCCACGCCGTGATGGGCGAGGATGGCGCGGTAGTGCCGCAGCAGCACCTCGCGCTGCTCGGCGAGCGTCGGATCCGCCTCGCGCACGCCCTCGCGCAGGAAGCGGGCCACCTGGCGCGGGAACCAGGGCCGGCCGTAGCAACCGCGGCCGATCATCACGCCATCCGCGCCGGAGCGGCGCAGCGCCTCGGCCGCGTCCTCCACCGTCACGATGTCGCCATTGGTGATCACGGGGATGGAGACGGCCTCCTTCACCCGCGCGATGAAGTCCCAGTCCGCCCTGCCGGTGTAGAGCTGCTGGCGCGTGCGGCCATGGATCGTCACCATGCGGATGCCGCACTCCTCGGCGATGCGCGCGAGGCGAGGGGCGTTCAGGCTCTGGTGGTCCCAGCCCATGCGCATCTTCAGCGTCACCGGCACGGGCACGGCCTTCACCACGGCCTCCAGGATGGCGGCGGCGCGCGTCTCGTCGCGCATCAGGGCGGAGCCCGCGCTCTGTCCCACCGCCACCTTCTTCACCGGGCAGCCGAAGTTGATGTCCACGATGGCCGCGCCGCGGTCCACCACCAGCTTCGCCGCCTCGGCCATCACCCCCGGCTCGCAGCCGGCGAGCTGGACGGAGCTCGGCGCGCCGAATCCCTCCACCTCGGCCATCTTCAGGCTCTGCCGGTTCTCGCGGATCATGGCGGCGGAGGCGATCATCTCGCTCACCACCAGCCCCGCGCCCTCCGCCCGCGCAAGGCGGCGGAAGGGCAAGTCGGTGACGCCGGACATGGGGGCGAGGATCACCGGCGTCTCGATCACCACATCGGCGGCGAGCCGGATCGGGCGCAGGGGGCTGCTCATCATTTGGGCAGCCATACGCAAATCCGCGCCCGCCGTCCACGGCGTGTGCAGCCCCCGCCCCAACTTTCCGCGGCCGGCGGATGGGGCTATGCCCGCGCCGCATGAGCATCGCGGCCCTCCTTCTCGCCGCCGGGCGCGGCGCGCGCTTCGGCGCCCCCGAGCCCAAGCAGTATGCCCCCCTGCTGGGCCGCCCCGTGCTGCGCCACGCGGCCGAGGCGTTGCTGGAGGGCGGCGCGGTGCGCTGGCTGCAGCCGGTCTGTCCCGAGGGCGAGGAGGCGCGGGTGGCGGCGCTGCTCGAGGGGCTTCCCGTTCTCCCGCCCGTGCCCGGCGGAGCGACGCGGCAGGAGAGCGTGCGCCGCGGCCTCGCCGCCCTCGCCCCCCTCGCGCCCCGGCATGTGCTGGTGCATGACGCGGCGCGCCCGGTGATCCCGCCGGGCACCATCCCCGCGCTGCTCGCCGCGCTGGAGGAGCACCCGGGCGCCATCCCGGCCCAGCCCGTCTCCGACACGCTCAAGCGGGCCGAGGGTGGAATGGTGCGCGAGACGGCGCCGCGCGCCGGGCTCTACCGCGCGCAGACGCCCCAGGCCTTCCGCTTCGCCGATCTCCTCGCCGCCCATGCGGCCGCGACGGGCGAGGCGACGGACGATGCGCAGCTCCTCGAATGGCGGGGGCTGCCGGTCGCGCTGCTGCCCGGCCACGAAAGCAACGTGAAGATCACCTTCCCGGAGGATCTCGCCCGCGTGGAAGCCTCGCTCCTCTCCCGCCTCGTGCCCCGGGTGGGCACGGGCTTCGACGTGCACCGGCTCGTGCCGGGCCGGCCGCTCATCCTCTGCGGCGTGGCGGTGCCGCACGAGCTCGGCCTCGATGGGCACTCGGATGCGGATGTGGGCATCCATGCCCTGTGCGACGCCATCTACGGCGCGCTGGCCGAAGGCGACATCGGCGCGCATTTCCCGCCCTCGCAGACGAAATGGAAGGATGCGGACAGCGCGCAGTTCCTGGTGCATGCCGCGGGGCGGATCGCCGCGCGCGGGGGGGTGCTGGTGAACGCCGACGTGACGCTGATCTGCGAGCGGCCGAAGATCGGCCCCCATGCCGGCGCCATGCGCACCCGGCTGGCCGAGCTTCTGGGGGTGGAGGCGGCGCGCATCGGCGTGAAGGCCACCACCACCGAGCGGCTGGGCTTCACCGGCCGCGGCGAGGGCATCGCCTGCCAGGCGGCGGTCAGCCTGCTGCTGCCGGCCTGACCGGGCAAGGGCGCGGGCCGCCCCCAGGGAGCGGCGACCAAAAAAAGTGGGCCGCTCCTGACGGAGCGGCCCAAGGCAAGGTTGAGGAAGGCAAAGCTGCCGGGGCGCAGAGCGCCTCCAGCGCCAGAGAGATAGAACCGATCTGGTCCGGTTCAACTCCCTTCCGCCCTCGCATCGCATGACAATGTGTTCATCTGTTGCCGAAGAGCCACAGCCTGGGTCGGCGGCCGGCGCTGGGCTAAGCTCGTGCCAGGAGGAACCGCCATGCCCGGACACACCCATGACGCCGCCATCATCGGCTGGGCGCACAGCCGCTTCGGCAAGCTGGAGGACTGCCCCGACGCCGAGACGCTCATCGGCCTCGTCGCCCGGCAGGCCATCGAGCATGCCGGCATCGCGCCCGAGGAGGTGGATGCGGTCTTCCTCGGCCAGTTCAACGGCGGCTTCGTGCCGCAGGAGTTCCCCGCCTCGCTGGTGTTCGAGGCGGTGCCGGAGCTGCGCTTCACCCCCGCCACCCGCTACGAGAACGCCTGCGCCACCGGCAGCGCCGCCATCCATGGCGCGCTCGATTTCCTGGGCGCGAAGCGGGGGCGGATCGCCCTCGTCGTCGGCGTCGAGAAGATGACGGCCACACCCGGCCCGCGCATCGGGGAGATCCTGCTCTCCGCCTCGCACCTCAAGACCGAGGCGGGGGTGGAGAACGGCTTCGCCGGCGTCTTCGCGCGCATCGCCGAGGCCTATTTCCAGCGCCATGGCGACGCCTCCGACGCGCTGGCCGCCATCGCGGCCAAGAACCACGCGAACGGGGTGGACAATCCCTGGGCGCAGATGCGCAAGGATCTCGGCTTCGCCTTCTGCCGCACCGAGAGCGAGAAGAACCCCTATGTCGCCCGCCCGCTGAAGCGCACGGACTGCAGCCTGGTCTCCGACGGGGCGGCGGCGGTGGTGATCGCCACCGGCGATGTGGCGAAGGCCGCCCCGCGCGCCGCGCGCTTCCGCGCCACCGCGCATGTCAACGACTTCCTGCCCATGGCGCGGCGCGACGTAGTGCGCTTCGAGGGGCCGCGCGAGGCCTGGGCGCGGGCGCTCTCCGCCGCCGGCCTCGGCGTGAACGACCTCTCCTTCGTCGAGACGCATGACTGCTTCACCATCGCCGAGCTCATCCAGTACGAGGCGATGGGCCTCACGCCCGAAGGCCAGGGCGCGCGCGCCGCGCTGGAGGGCTGGACGGCGAAGGACGGGCGGCTGCCGGTGAACCGCTCGGGCGGGCTCAAGGCCAAGGGGCATCCGATCGGCGCGACCGGCGTTTCCATGCACGCGCTCGCCGCCATGCAGCTCTGCGGCGAGGCGGGCGAGATGCAGCTTCCGAAGGCCGAGATCGGGGGCGTGTTCAACATGGGCGGCGCCGCCGTGGCGAACTACGTGAGCATCCTCGAGCGCGTCTGACGCGCCGCGCGGGCGGGGCTCATACCAGCGGCCGCTGTTTCTGACCCGTGCGAAAGCGGCGCGGCCGCTGGTATGCCCTTGTTTTGGCGCGCAGCCGCCACACCAACCCTGCGCGCGATACGGGCGGCACCACATGCCGCCCGTATCAGGCCGCCGCCCGCCCCTCCTCCACGGCGTGGCAGGCCACCCGCGCCTCGCCCGCCTGGCGCATGGCCGGCGCCTCGGCCCGGCAGCGGGCGTTGGCCAGCGGGCAGCGCGGATGGAAGGCGCAGCCGCTGGGCGGGTTGATCGGGCTCGGCACCTCGCCGCCCACCGGGATGCGCGTGCGCCCCGTCATCTCCAGGTCCGGGATCGCCTCCATCAGCGCGCGCGTGTAGGGGTGGCGCGGCGTGGTGAAGAGCGTCTCGGCCGGGGCGAGTTCGACCAGCCTGCCCAGATACATCACCCCGATCCGGTCGCTCACCTGGCGCACCACCGCGAGGTTGTGGGAGATGAACAGGTAGGTGAGGCCGAGCCGCGCCTGCAGCTCCTTCATCAGGTTCAGGATCTGCGCCTGCACGCTCACGTCCAGCGCCGAGGTCGGCTCGTCGCAGACCAGGAACTCGGGGTTGGAGGAGAGGGCGCGCGCGATGGAGATGCGCTGGCGCTGCCCGCCCGAGAACTCGTGCGGGTATTTCCGCCCGTCGAGCGGCGAGAGGCCCACCTGCGTCAGCAGCTCGCCCACGCGCTGCAACTGCGCCTCGCGGCCCTCGATCAGCCCGAAGGCGCGGATCGGCTCGGCGATGATGTCCGCGACCCGCCAGCGCGGATTGAGGCTGGCGTAGGGGTCCTGGAAGATCATCTGCATGCGCGAGCGCTGCCGGCGGTCGGCCCGCGCGGCGGCGAGGTCCTGCCCGTCGAACAGCACCCGCCCGCGGGTGGGCGGATAGAGCCCCACCACCAGCCGCGCGACGGTGGATTTGCCGCAGCCGCTCTCGCCCACCAGCGAGAGGGTGCCGCCCTTGGGGATCTCGAAGCTCACCCCGTCCACCGCGCGCAGCGTGCGCCGGCCCTCGCGCGCGAGCAGGCGCTGGATCAGCGGGCGCGAGACGTCGAAATGGCGCGCGAGGTCCTGGGTTTCCAGCATCGGGGTCATCATCGCGCGCCCCCCTCCGCATGCAGCCAGCAGGCGGCCTCGGTGCGGCCGGCGGGCATGAGGTCGGGCCGCTCCGTGCGGCAGCGGTCGAAGGCGTGCGGGCAGCGCGGGTTGTACGCGCAGCCCCTGGGAATGGCGGAAAGGCGCGGCATCGCGCCCTCGATCTGCTGCAGCCGCTCCACGCGCCGGTCGAGCGGCGGGATGGAGGCCATCAGCCCCTGCGAATAGGGGTGGTTCGCGTGCTTCACCACCTCGCGCACCGGGCCGATCTCGGCGATGCGCCCGGCATACATCACCGCCACGCGATCCGCCGTCTCGGCGATCACGCCCATGTCGTGCGTCACCAGCATCATCGCCGTGCCCTTCTCGCGCGCGAGGCGCTTGAGCAGCGCGATGACCTGCGCCTGGATGGAGACGTCGAGCGCGGTGGTCGGCTCGTCGGCCACGATCAGCTTGGGCTCGGCGCAGAGCGCGAGCGCGATGACGACGCGCTGGCGCATCCCGCCCGAGAACTCGTGCGGGTAGCTGTCTATCCGTTCGCGCGCGGCGGGGATGCCCACCATCTCGAGCCAGCCGATCGCGCGCTCGCGCGCCTCGGCGGGGCCGATGGGCAGGTGGGTCGTCATCGTCTCCACGAGCTGCCGGCCCACGGTGTAGAGCGGGTTCAGCGTGGTGAGCGGATCCTGGAAGATCGCGCCGATCTCGCGGCCACGGATGCGGCGCATCCGCTCGTAGGGCAGGTTGTCGATGCGCCGGCCTTCGAGCAGGATCTGCCCGCCCGCGATGCGCCCGGGCGGCTCCAGCAGGCCGATGATGGCCGCGCCCGTCATGGATTTCCCCGCCCCCGACTCCCCCACCACGCCCAGCACCTCGCCGGGCGCGATCGAGAAGGAGACGTCGTCCAGCGCCACCAATGTGCCGCGGCGCGTGGGGAACTCCACGCGCAGGTTCTTCACTTCCAGCAGGGACATCAGCGCAGCTTCGGGTTGAGGGCGTCGCGCAGCCAGTCGCCCAGCAGGTTGACGGAGAGCACCATCACGATCAGCGCCACGCCGGGGAAGATGGTGATCCACCATTCGCCGGAGAACAGGAAGTCGTTGCCGATGCGGATGAGGGTGCCGAGCGAGGGCTGGGTGGGCGGCACGCCCACGCCGAGGAAGGAGAGCGTCGCCTCCGCGAGGATCGCGAAGCCGAGCGAGAGGGTCGCGATCACCAGAACCGGCGACATCACGTTGGGCAGCACGTGGCTCACCATGATGCGCAGCGGCGAGAGCCCGATGACGCGCGCCGCCTGCACGTATTCCTTGTTGCGCTCGACGAGGGTGGAGCCGCGCACGGTGCGCGCGAACTGCGGCCAGTTGGAGATGCCGATGGCGAAGATCACCACGAACACCGCGATCTGGTCGTGCACGTCGCGCGGCAGGGCGGCGCGCACGATGCCGTCCACCAGAAGCGCCACCAGGATCCCCGGGAAGGTGAGCTGGATGTCGGCGATGCGCATCAGCAGCGCATCCACCTTCCCCCCCAGATAGCCCGCGAGCAGCCCGAGCGTGACGCCGAGCAGCGTGGAGAAGGCCACCGCCGCGAAGCCCACCAGAAGCGAGACGCGCGCGCCGTACATGATGGCCGAAAGCACGTCGCGCCCCTGGTCGTCGGTGCCGAGCGGATAGGCGAGGTCGCCCTCCGCGCTCCAGGCCGGCGGCTTGAAGGCGTCGAGAAGCTGCAGCGAGGCGAGGTCGAAGGGGTTGTGCGGCGCGAGCCAGGGCGCGAACACCGCCCCCGCGATGCAGAGGAAGGCCGTGACGGCCGAGATTACCGTGACGGGGGAGCGGGTGAAGCTCCACCACAGGTCGGAATCGAAGAAGGCGCGCATGCCGTTAATGGCCCCTGCCCCGGCCGATCCGCAGCCGCGGGTCCACCGCGTAGTAGAGCAGGTCCACCACGAGGTTGATGGTGACGAAGACGAGGGCGATGAGCATCAGGTAGGCGGCCATTACCGGGATGTCCGCCGCGCCGACGCTCTGGATGAAGAGCAGCCCCATGCCCGGCCACTGGAACACCGTCTCGGTGACGATGGCGAAGGCGATGATCCCGCCGAGCTGCAGCCCCGCGATGGTGATGACGGGCACCAGCGTGTTCTTCAGCGCATGGCCGAAATGCACCGCCCGGTTGGACAGCCCCCGCGCCCGCGCGAACTTGATGTAGTCGGTGCGCAGCACCTCCAGCATCTCGCTGCGCACGAGGCGCATGATCAGCGTGAGCTGGAACAGCCCGAGCGTGATGGCAGGCAGGATCAGCGCCTTGACGCCCGACCAGGTGAGGAAGCCCGTGCTCCACCAGCCCAGCCGCGTCACCTCGCCGCGGCCGAAGGAGGGCAGCCAGCCCAGCCAGACGCTGAAGGTGAGGATGAGCAGGATGCCGATGAGGAAGGTGGGCAGCGAGACGCCGATCAGCGAGAAGGTGAGGAAGAAGCGCGACAGCCAGGAGTTGCGATAGAGCCCCGTATAGACCCCCATCGGCACCCCCACCGCCAGCGCGATGAAGGCCGCCGTGAAGGCGAGCTCCAGCGTGGCCGGGGCGCGCTCGGCGATGAGCTCCGCCACCGGGCGCGAGAGCCGGTAGGAGAGGCCGAACTCCCCCTGCACCGCGTTGCCGAGGAAGGTCGCGAACTGCACGAAGAAGGGCTGGTCCAGCCCCAGGTCGCGGATGAGCTGCTGGCGCTGCGCCTCGGTGAAGTCCTGGCCGAGCATGATCGCCACCGGGTCGCCCACATAGGCGAACATGGCGAAGCTGATCAGCGAGACGGTGAACATCACGGGCAGCGCCTGCAGCAGGCGCGAGACGATGAAGGCGAACATGCTCTGTTCCTGCGCGCCGGCGGCCGGGCTTGCCGATGCGGCTGGCCGCCGGCGCGGTCAAGGTGATTCTTCCGCGCCGCCGGCCAGGCTTGGCGTGGCCCCTGGCCGCCGGCGCGGTCGAAAAAACGTCAGTTCACGACCATCCAGCGGAAATAGGGCTGGTTGTTCGCCATGTGCGGCACCTGGATGTTGGCGCGCATGGCCCAGGGGATCATCTGGTGGTGCAGCGGGATGTGCGGCACGTCCTCGCGATACAGGCGCAGCGCCTCGCGGATCGCGGCCTGGCGGGCCTCGCCCGTCTCGGTCTTCATCCGCTCGATCAGCGCGTCCATGCGCGGGTTGGAGTAGCGGCCGAAGTTCCAGATGCCATCCCCCTGGGCCGTGCCGCGCGTCGCCAGCAGCGACTGGAAGGAATAGAGCGCATCCAGCGTCGGCACGCCCCAGCCCAGAAGGTAGATGGAGGTGTCGTCGCGCTGGATCTTCGGAAAGAAGGTGGCGAGCGGCATGGCGTTGAGCCGCGTGCGCACGCCCACCCGCGTCCACATCGCCGCCACGGCCTGGCAGATCTGCTCGTCGTTGATGTAGCGGTTGTTGGAGCAGTCCAGCGTGATCTCGAAGCCGTTCGGATAGCCGGCCTCGGCCAGCAGCGCGCGGGCGCGGGCGGGATCGTAGGGCAGGCGCACATCCTCCTCGCGCACATAGCCGTTCACCTGCTCGGGGAAGAGCGTGCCGGTGATCACGCTCTGCCCGCGCATGATGGTGCGATGGATCGCCTGGATGTCGATCGCGTGGTAGAGCGCCTGGCGCACGCGCAGGTCGCGCAAGGGGTTGCGGCCGCGCACGTCGCTGTAGAGAAGCTCGTCGCGGTGCGTGTCCATGGCGAAGAACAGGGTGCGCACCTCCGGCCCCTCCAGCACGCGAAGGCCGGGCGCGTTGCGCAGCCGGTTCAGATCCTGCAGCGGCGGATCGAGCACGAAATCCACCTCGCCCGAGAGCAGCGCGGCCACGCGCGTCGCGTCGCTGGCGATCGGGCGATAGACGATCTCGGTCACGTTGCTGCGGTTGGCGGGCACCTGCCAGCCCCACCAGTCGTTGTTGCGCGTCAGCACCGTGCGCACGTCCGGCTCGCGCACGGAGAGGCGGAAGGCGCCGGTGCCGTTGGTGTTGCGCACCGTGTGCATCTCCTCGCGCTGGCGCGTGTTCTGCGGGCGCGTGGCGTTGTGCCGCTCGCTCCAGGAGCGCGACATGATGAACACGGAGGCGAGCTTGTTGGGCAGGATCGGGTCCGGCACCCTGGTCACGATGTCCACGGTGAAGTCGTCCACGGCCACCGCGCGCTCGATCGTGTCCACGAAGATGCCGAAGTTGGAGGTGGGCGCGAGGGCGCGGGTGATGCTGAACACCACGTCGTCGGCCGTGAAGGGCTCGCCCTCGTGGAAGCGCACCCCCTGGCGCAGCACGAAGCGCCAGCGCGTCGGCTCCTCCTGCCGCCAGGAGAGGGCGAGGCCGGGCTCCAGCCCGAGCTGCGGGTTGCGGTGGATCAGCGGATCATAGATCTGCTGCAGCACCATCGTCACGGTGCCCAGATTCTGGCTGTGCGGGTCCATGGTGTTCGGGTCCCCGCTCGCCGACCAGCGCACGGTGCGCGCCTCCACGCCGGGTGCGATGGCCCAGCACGCCACGGCCAGGGCCGCGGCCAGCAACCAACGACGCATCTGCTCTGTCTCCCCGTCCCCCGGCCCGTGGGCCGGCAAGCGGCCCCTATAGGGGCGGCGGCGGCGGGTTGGAAGCCTGATCCTGCCCCTCCCGCACCCAGTCGAGCAGGAGGGCATAGCCCACCGCCAGCACCACCGGCCCCAGGAACAGGCCGAGGAAGCCGAAGGCGAAGACGCCACCCAGCGCCCCCAGCAGCGTCAGCAGCAGGGGCAGATCCGCCCCGCGCGAGATCAGCCAGGGCCGGATCACGTTGTCCACCGAGGAGATGCCGAGCGCCCCATAGGCCAGCATGAACAGCCCCCAGCCGATCTTGTCGGTGGCGAGGAGCCAGATCGCGGCCGGAATCCACACCAGCGGTGCCCCCACCGGCAGGATGGAGATCACCCCCGCGATCACGCCGAGCAGAACCGGCTGGGGCACCCCCGCGATCCACAGCCCGAAGGCCGTCATGAAGCCCTGCACGACGGCCGTGCCCAGCAGCCCATAGACCACGCCGCGCGTGACATTGCCCGTCAGTTCCCACAGATGCGCCGCCTGCTCGCCCGCCAGCCGCTGGAGCAGCAGGAAGCCGTGGCGGGCGATGGCCGGCCCGTCGCGGTAGAGGAAGAAGGCCAGCGCGATGGCGAGCAGCATCTCGGCGATGCCAGAGAGCACCGCCAGCAGCAGCCCCAGCAGGAACTGCGCCACCGGCCCCGAATAGGGCCTGAGCGCGGCGATCAGGTGCGAACTGTCCCCCGCGAGCGAGTTCCACCAGTCGTTGATCTGCCCCCCCACCAGCGGGATGGCGAGGAACAGGCCCGAGAGATCGGGCAGCCCTTCGGAGAGCACGCGCTCGATCCAGGCGCGGATGCCCTCGATGTCCTCCCGCCGCACCGGCGCGGCGAAGAGCAGCGGCAGGCCGAGCAGCAGGAACTCCGCCGCCACCATCACCAGCGCCGCCGCGCCGGGGCCGAGGCCCAGCCGGTCGGTCAGCGCGCGATAGGCCGGCCAGGTGCAGAACACGAGGATCACCGCCCAGAGCAGGGCCGAGATGAAGGGCTGCAGCACCAGGAAGCCCGCCACGCCGAGCGCCACGGCCGCCATCAGCCCGATCAGCCGGGTCAGCCCCTCCTGCGTGTCCATGCATCCTTACCCTTCGGCGTGCGGGCGGCTAGAATGGCGGCGTGAACGTCCTGGCGCCACCCCGGCCACGGCTCTCGGTCGAGATCGTCTTCGATCTCGTCTGCCCATGGTGCTGGCTGGGCATCCGCCGCCTGCAACGGGTGCTGGCCGCCCGGCCCGAGCTGCAGCCCGAGCTGCACTGGCGGCCCTTCCTGCTGAACCCCGACATCGCCCCGGGCGGCATCCCCCGCCAGGACTGGCTGACGCGCAAGTTCGGCGGCGAGGAGCGCGCGCGCCGCCTGCACGGCGCCATCGCCGAACTCGGCCGCGCCGAGGGGCTGGTCTTCCGCTTCGAGCTGATGCGCCGCATCCCCTCGAGCCTGGACGGGCATCGGCTGCTGCGCTGGGCCGGCCAGCAGGGGCCGGTGGAGGGGCTGATCGGCCGCATCTTCACCGCCTATTTCAGCGAGGGGCAGGACATCGGCCAGCACGCGCTGCTGGCCGCCCTCGCCGCCGAGGAGGGCTTCGACGAGGGCGAGGCGCGGCGTTTCCTCGCCTCCGGCGCGGAGACGGAATGGGTGCATGTGGAGAACCTCCGCGCCCATCGCCTCGGCATCAATGGCGTGCCCTGCTTCCTGGTGGAGGGCCAGCACGCCATCGCCGGCGCCCAGGAGCCCGAGGTGCTGGAAAGGCTGATCGAGGTGGCGCTCGCCGGCGCCTGAGGCGCGGCCGTGGCGTTCAGCGCGCGCGGGCGATGCAGAAGCGCACCACCTCGGCCAGCGCCTCGCGGTAGGGGTTCGCGGGAAAGCCCGCCAGCGCCCGCAGCGCGATCTCGCCATAGGCGGCCGCGCGCTCCACCGTGCGCTGCACGGCGCGGTGGCGGGCCATCAGGCGCTGCGCCTCGGCCAGATCGCCCTCGCGCTGGTCGCGCTCCTCGATGGTGCGGCGCCAGAAGGCCTGCTGCTCCGCATCCCCCGCGTGGAAGGCGATGAGCACGGGCAGGGTGATCTTCCCCTCGCGGAAATCGTCGCCCACCGTCTTGCCCAGCAGCGCCTGCTCGGCCGCGTAGTCCAGCGCGTCGTCCACGAGCTGGAAGGCGATGCCGAGGTTGCGGCCATAGGCGTCCAGCGCCTCGGCCTCCTCCGGCGGCCGGCCGGCCACCACGGCGCCGAGCCGCGTGGCCGCGGCGAAGAGCGAGGCGGTCTTGCCCTCGATCACCTCGAGATACTGCGCCTCGCCGGTCGAGAGATCGTTCTGGATGAGGAGCTGCAGCACCTCGCCCTCGGCCAAGGTGGCGGCGGCGCCGGAGAGGATGCGCATCACCTCCAGCTCGCCGTCCTCCACCATCAGGCGGAAGGCGCGGGCGAAGAGGAAATCGCCCACCAGCACGGAGGGCTTGTTGCCGAACAGCGCATTGGCGCTGGCCTGGCCGCGGCGCAGCGCGCTCTCGTCCACCACGTCGTCGTGCAGCAGCGTGGCGGTGTGGATGAACTCCACGCAGGCGGCCAGCGCGACGTGGCGCTCGCCG
>JBKBSR010000371.1:0-2825 GCA_046291055.1 Roseococcus sp. | reverse complement strand
GTGTGCGGCGTCTCGGGCACGCCCACGCCCCGCAGCGCCGCATCGTCCATGCTGGTGAGCACGGTGACGGCGAGCAGGATAGGCCGCGCCGCGCCCGCGCCCTCGGCGGCCTCGCGCGCCGCGGCGATCATCGCCGCCCCCCCGCCCGCGTGCAGGGTGAGCATGGCCGGGCCCTGCGGGGCGAGTGCGCGCACCGCACCGGCCACGGTGTTGGGGATGTCGTGCAGCTTGAGGTCGAGGAAGACGGGGGCGACGGCGCGCAGCGACGCCAGCGCGGGCGGCCCCTCGGCGGCGAAGAGCTCGAGCCCGAGCTTGAGCACCGGCGCGGCCCCCGCGAGGCGCGCCGCCATCGCGCGCGCGGCGGCCAGGGAGGGCAGGTCGAGCGCGGCGATCAGACGCGCGCAGGGCGTGGCGGGGCGGGGCAGCATGGAGCGGGCGATAGCCCGGGCGGCGCGGCGCGTCAGCCCGGGTCGTTGGGATCCTTCCCGCCATTGACGCGGATGCGCAGCTCCTTGCCCGGGCGGAAATGCGGCATGCCTTTGGGCGCCACGGCCACCGCCTCGCCGGTGCGGGGGTTGCGGCCCTGCCGGGCCTCGCGCCGGCGCGTGGTGAAGGCGCCGAAGCCGCGCAGCTCCACGCGGTCGCCGCGGGCGAGGGCGGCGCTGATCTCCTCGAAGATGGTGCCGACCACCCGCTCGATGTCGGGCTGGCGCAGATGCGGGTTCTGCGCGGCCAGGTGGGCGATCAGCTCGCTCTTGGTCATCCGTCCTCGGGCGGGGATTGCGATCGCGGGAATACCAGCGGCGGCCGGGCGGCTTTGTCCAGCGCGAAGTTGCGTCAACGCGGATGAATATGCCCGGGCATCCATCCCTCGGCGCGCAGCAGCCCGGCCGCGCCCTGCCAGAACAGCCGGGTGGCCTCGGCGAAGGCGCGCTCGGCGGGGCCGCGCGGGTCGATCTCGCGGATGCGCAGCCCGGCGGGGATGCCATGCGCCTCGGCCAGCCAGGCGCGCGCCTCGCGCTCGCCGCCGATCGCGTCCACGAGGCCCGCGGCCAGCGCCTGGCGGCCGGACATCACGCGCCCGTCGGCCAGCTCGCGCACCCGCGCCTCGGGCAGGGCGCGGCCGGCGGCCACGCGCGCGACGAACTGCGCCTGCATGTCCTCGATCACGGCGGAGAGGGCGGCGCGGCCCTCCTCGGTCAGCGGGCGGAAGGGGCTCGGCTGGTCCTTGAGCGGGCCGGAGGCCAGGGTCTCGGCGCGCAGGCCGAGGCGCGCCATCAGCTCCGACACCTCGAAGGCGTGCAGGATCACGCCGATGGAGCCGGTCAGCGTCGCCTCGCGCGCGAAGATGCGCTGCGCCGGCAGGGCCACCATGTAGCCGGCCGAGGCGGCGGTGCCGCCCATCACCGCGACCACGGGCTTGCCGGCCTCGCGCACGCGCTGGATGGCCGCGTGGAAGGCCTCGCCCCCGGCCACGCTGCCGCCCGGGCTGTCGATGGAGACGAGCAGGGCGCGCAGCTCGGGGTCGCGCGCCGCGCGGTCGAGCTCGCGCAGCAGGCGGCGGTCCTCGCCGATCGTGCCCGAGAGGGTGAGGCGGCCCACATGCGCCCCGCCCAGCCACTCGCCCGCCGCCTCGGGCCGGCCGGCGAGCAGGGCGAGCAGCGCGACCGCGCCCAGCACGAAGGCCCCGCGCCAGAGGGCGAGGCGGCGCTTGAGGCGGCGGCGTTCCAGCAGGAGATCGGCTTCGAGGGACATGGGATGGGCCCCTCACATAGTCGGCCCCGCGCGGGCTGCGAACCCCGTCGCGCCGGTCGCGCCCGGTTGCGCGCGCGGCGGCGGGGCGCTAAGAGCCGCCGCGTCTGGCGCCGACGTAGCACAGCGGTAGTGCAACCGATTCGTAATCGGTAGGTCGCGAGTTCGATTCTCGCCGTCGGCACCAGCCTTCGCACGGAGCGCTCCCGCTCAGGGGGCGCGGCGCAGCTCCAGCACCCCGTTCTCGCGCAGCCAGGCCAGAAGCTCGGCGCCCGTCATCGGCGGCGCCAGCGCATCGCCCTGCGCGATGCGGCAGCCGGCGGCGCGCAGCGCGGCCCCCTCGGCCGCCGTCTCCACGCCCTTGCCCACCACCTCGGCCCCGTGGTGGCGCAGCAGCGCCACCAGCCCCGCGCCCAGGCGCAGCGCCTCCGCCTCGCGCGCCATGCGCGCCACCAGCGCGCGGTCGAGCTTCACGAGATCGAGCCGCGGGCCGAGCAGCGCGCCCAGCGAGAGGCTGCCCCCGCCGAAATCATCCACCGCGATCCAGGCCCCGGCCGCGCGCAGCGCCGCGAGCGCCGCCCCGCCGCGCTGGCCCGAGCGGCCGGTGAGTGCCTCCTCCTGCACCTCGACCACGAGGCAGGAGAAGTCGAGCCCTGCCGCGCGCAGCGCCGCGCCCAGCGCCTCCACCCCGTCCTCGGCCAGCAGCTCGGCGGCGGAGAGGTTCACGCAGAGCCGCAGCCCCTCCTCCCGCGGCAGGGCCGAGAACTCGCGCAGCGCCAGCGCGAAGGCCTGGCGGCCGAGCGGCACGGCGCGGCCGATGCGCTGGGCCACGGCGAAGAGCTCCGGCGCGCGGATGGGGCCGAGCTCCGGGTGGGACCAGCGCGCGAGGCTCTCCACGGCGAAGGGCCCGCCCCGCCCGTCGAGCGGCAGCAGCGGCTGCAGATGCACCTCGAGGCCCGGCAGCTCCTCGGCGGCGGCCAGCGCCTCGGCGATCGCGGCCTCGCGCTGGAAGCGGGCGGAATCCTCGGGCGCGGTACAGACCAACGTCCCGCCTCCAACACGCCTGGGTGCCA
>JBKBSR010000021.1:0-16355 GCA_046291055.1 Roseococcus sp. | reverse complement strand
CCGCTCGCCGGGCTGCGCCTGGGCATCATCACCAACTATGTGGAGGCCGATCTGGAAGGGGAGGTGGCGCGCCCCTATGCCCGCGCCCTCGCCGCGCTGGAGGCGGCCGGCGCGCGGCTGACCGAGATCGCGCTGCCCGGCATCGAGCGCATCCCCGAGATCAACGCCAAGGGCGGCCTCACCGCCAGCGAGGCCTTCCACCTGCACCGCGACCTGATCATCGCCGCCGGCACCCGCTACGACCCGCGCATCCTCAAGCGCATCAGCCGCGGCGAGCGCATGAGCGCTTACGACTACCTCGAGGTGCTGCGCGAGCGCGCCGCACTCATCGCCGCCTGCGCCCCGGCCACCACGCCCTTCGACGCGATCCTCTGCCCGACCGTGCCGCTCGCCCCCCCGCCCCTCGCTGCGGTTGAGGAGGAGGGCGAGTACAACCGCATCAACCTGCTGCTCCTGCGCAACACCACGGTGGCGAACATGCTCGACCGCTGCGCCATCAGCCTGCCCATGCACGCGCCGGGCGAAGCCCCGGCCGGCCTGATGCTGATGGGCGAGCACGGGGAGGACCACCGGCTGCTGCGCATCGCCGCGGCGGTGGAGGCGGTGCTGGAGAGGTGATACGGGCGGCGGTCACGCCGGACGGATCACGCCAGGCCCAGCGCCCAGAGCAGCACGCCCTTCTGGGCGTGCAGCCGGTTCTCGGCCTCGTCGAACACCACGGATTGCGGGCCGTCCATCACCTCGTCGGTGATCTCCTCGCCGCGATGCGCGGGCAGGCAGTGCATCACGATGGCATCCGGCGCGGCGTGCCGCATCAGCGCGCTGTTCACCTGATACGGGGCGAGCAGGTTGTGCCGGTTCTGCGTGGCGGCGGTCTTCTCGTCGCTCATGCTGATCCAGCAGTCGGTGACCACGGCGCGCGCCCCGCTCACCGCGGCCACGGGGTCGTCGGTGAGCTCGATGCGCGCCCCCTCGCGCCGCGCCCAGGCCACCAGATCCGCCGGCGGGCGAAGGAGCTCGGGCGTGGCCATGCGCAGGGTGAAGCCGAAGCGCGCCGCCGCCTGGATGAAGCTCTGCGCGACGTTGTTGCCGTCGCCGGTCCAGGCCACCACCTGGCCGGCGATGGGGCCGCGATGTTCCTCGAAGGTCATCACGTCCGCCATGAGCTGGCAGGGGTGGCTGATGTTGGTCAGACCGTTGATCACCGGCACGGTGGCGTAGGCCGCCATCTCGCGGATGTTCGCGACATCGGCGGTGCGCAGCATGATCGCGTCCACGTAGCGCGAGAGCACGCGCGCCGTGTCCTTCACGCTCTCGCCGCGGTTGAGCTGGATTTCCTTCGCCGTCAGCACGAGGGATTCGCCGCCCATCTGCCGGATGCCCACCTCGAAGCTCACCCGCGTGCGCGTCGAGGGCAGCTCGAAGATCATCGCGACCGTCTTGCCCTCGAGCGGCTTGCCCCCGATCTCGCCGCGCTTGGCCTTCTTGCCCAGCTCCAGCATGTGCCGCAGCGAGACGGAATCGAGGTCCATCAGCTCCAGGAAATGGCGGGGGCCGCCGCCGCCCGCCGTCTTCACCGCCGCGCTCACTTCGCGGCGGCCCTGGCCTGGGAGGGGGTGAGGCGGCGGCAGGCGCGGTCCAGCATCTCCAGCGCCAGGTCCGCCTCGGCCTCGGTGATGATGAGCGGCGGCGCGACGCGCAGCACGTTCATGCCGGCGGCGACGGTCAGCAGCCCCTCGGCCACGCAGGCGGACTGCATCTCGCCGTTGTTCACCTCCGGCCGCAGCTTGAGGCCGAGCAGCAGCCCCGCGCCGCGCACCTCCTCCACCACCAGCGGATGGCGCGCCGCGAGGTCGAGGAAGCCGCGCCAGAGATGCCGCGCCACCCGGTCCACCCCGGCGAGGAAGCCGGGCGCGAGGATCACGTCCAGCACCGCGTTGCCGGCGGCGCAGGCCAGCGGGTTGCCGCCATAGGTCGTGCCATGGGTGCCGGGCTTGAGGTGCTTCGCCACATGCTCCTTGGCCAGCACGGCGCCGAGCGGGAAGCCGCCGCCGATGCCCTTGGCCGAGGACATCACGTCGGGCTCGATTCCCGCCCACTGGTGCGCCCAGAGCCTGCCGGAGCGGCCCATGCCGGTCTGCACCTCGTCCAGCGCCAGCAGCAGGCCGAACTCGTCGCAGGCCTCGCGGAGTTCGCGCAGGAAGCGCAGGGTGGCCGGGCGCACGCCGCCCTCGCCCTGCACCGGCTCGATCATGATGCCCGCCGTCTGCGGCGTGATGGCCGCGCGCACCGCGTTCATGTCGCCGAAGGGGACATGGTCGAAGCCGTCCACCGGGGGGCCGAAGCCCGCGAGATACTTCTCGTTCCCGGTGGCGGCGAGCATGGCGAGCGTGCGGCCGTGGAAGGCGCCCTCGAAGCAGATCATCCGGTAGCGCTCCGGATGGCCCGTCTCGGCGTGGTATTTCCGCACCGCCTTGACCATGCCCTCGTTCGCCTCGGCGCCCGAGTTGCAGAAGAACACCGAGTCCGCGAAGGAGTTGGCGACATGGCGCGCCGCCAGCTCCTCGGCCTGCGGCACGCGGTAGAGGTTGGAGACGTGCATCACCCGCGCCGCCTGCTCGGCGATGGCGCGCACCAGATGCGGATGACCATGGCCGAGGGAGCTGGTGGCGATGCCCGCGCCGAAGTCGAGGAATCGTCGCCCGTCCGTGGTCCACAACCAGGCGCCCTCGCCCCGCTCGAAGGCGAGGTCGGCGCGGTTGTAGGTGGGCATCAGGGCGGGGATCACGGGCTGTGGCTCCTCATCGCGAGCGGGTTCCGCGGCAGGATGCGGCGGAAACCGCCACATTGCGGGAAATCGCCGCGAAGTCCAGCGCCGCCGGCGCGGATCGGACCCTAGCGCCCGCCCGAACCGCCCGGGCCCGCGCCCGGCGCCTGCTGCTGGGTGATGCTGGGCCCCACGCGGCCCACATTGCCGAACAGCGCCTGCAGCAGCGTGCGCTCCGTGCCCGGCGTGGGAGTCTCGCGGCTGACGAAGGCGATGTCGCGCGCATCGGCGTCGCCGAGCTGGCGCAGCTCGCGCACGGTGCCGCGCTCGTCGAAGGCCACCACCACCACGCGCTGGTCGCGCACCGCGAGGCTGCGCGCGGGGCGGAGCTGCGTGACCGAGCTCATGTAATACCAGGTGTCGTCGGTGAAGGTGCCGGAATGGCTCGGGCTGCCGAGCACCGCCTGCACATCGGCGCGGGTGGAGACGCCGGGGGTGATCTGCCGGAGCTGCTCCTCCGTCACCGCATGGCCGCGATTGGTGACGGGGGCGGTGAACACCTCGCGCGGGCGCTCGGGCAGCGGGGGCAGCCAGGCGCAGGCGCTGAGGCCGAGCTCCGCCCCCGCCAGCAGAAGGGCGCGGATGTTGACCAGTCGGGCGGGGCGGACCATGTCGCGTGCATACCGACACCGCCGCGGCGCGGTCAATGCGCCGCCGCCGCCCCGAGCAGGACGCCTCCGCCCCATGGGTCTTCTCGACCTGTTCCGCCGCCGCCCGCAGGAGCGCGCGGGCTTCCACCTCTACGGCGCGGCCGTGGCCGCCGCGCGCGACCCTTCCCTCTACGCCGGCATCGGCGCGCCCGACACCACGGCGGGGCGCTTCGAGCTGGTCTGCCTGCACGCGGGGCTCGTCATCCGCCGGCTGCGGGCGCTGCGCTCGGCCGAGGCGGATGCGCTGGCCCAGGCGGTCTTCGACGCCATGTTCGCCGACATGGACGTGACGCTGCGCGAGATGGGGGTGGGCGACCTCAGCGTGGGCAAGAAGGTCAAGACGCTGTGGGAGGGATTCCACGGCCGGGCCGAGGCCTATGCCAAGGCCCTGGACGCGGGGGACGAGGCCGGCCTCGTCGCCGCGCTCGGCCGCAATGTCTGGGCCGGGGCCGCCCCGCCGCCGGGCGCGCCCGAGGCGCTGGCCGCCCATGCCCGGGCCTTCGCTGAACGACTGGAGGCGCTGGAGCTGTCCGCCCTCGCCGCCGGCCGGCTCGCCGCATGAGCCCCGAGTTCTCCCGGCCCCTCACCCTCGCGCATGTGCCCGAGGCCGGCCAGTCGCTGCGCCTCGATGCCGGCGAGGCGGAGCGCGCGGCGCTGGCCCGGCGCTTCGGCCTCATCGCGCTGCACGCGCTCGAGGCCGATCTGCGGCTGCGGCCCGGCCCCGAGGGCCGGGTGCGGGTGGAGGGCGTCCTGCGCGCGGAGGTGGAGCAGGCCTGCGTGGTCAGCCTCGAGCCGGTGCGGCAGCGGCTGGAGGAGGCGGTGGCCTGGCGGCTGCTGCCCGAGGGGATCGAGCCCAGCGACGGCGACGAGGACCCGGACGACATCCCCTCCGAGGGGGGCGTGGCGGATCTGGGCGAGGCGCTGGCCCAGCAGCTTTCCCTCGCGCTCGATCCCTACCCCCGTGCGCCCGGCGCCACCCTGCCGGCCGAGGCCGGGGATGGCGGGGCGCATGGCCCCTTTGCGGCGCTGGCGAAGCTCCGGCCCCGGGAGTAGGTTGCGCCCCTGGCGGGGGCGGTGCTATTCGCGCCGCCTTCCGGCCGTGGCGGCGCGCCGCGGCGTTTCCGCCTGGGCTGCTCCCGCCCCTGTCCTGATGTGAAAGGCTGGCTCCGATGGCCGTCCCGAAGAAGAAGGTTTCGCCCTCCCGCCGCGGCATGCGCCGCAGCCACCACGCGCTGGCCAAGGAAGCCCATGTCGAGTGCTCCAACTGCGGGGAGCTGAAGCGCCCGCATCATGTCTGCCCCTCCTGCGGCCACTATGACGGCCGTGAGGTGGCGGCCGCCGATGCGCTGAAGGGCGTGGTGCGCGGCTGAACGGCCAAGGGCGCGGGGTTTCGCTCCGGTGAACATGGCCACGCCCGCCGAGGGCAGCCTGCGCCGCTTCGCGCTGGCGGTGGACGCCATGGGCGGGGACAACGCGCCCGAGGCGGTGCTGGATGGGCTCGAGCTCGCGGCCGAGCGCCATCCCAGGGCGCAGTTCCTGCTGGTGGGCGACGAGGCGCGACTGACGCCGCTGCTCGCGCGCCGCCCGCGCGCGGCCAAGGCCTGCGCCGTGCGCCACGCCCCCGACGTGATCACGGGCGAGATGAAGCCCACCCTCGCGCTGCGGCAGGGGCGCAACTCCTCCATGCGGCTGGCCATAGACGCGGTGGCGAACGGCGAGGCGGCGGGCGTCGTCTCCGCCGGCAACACCGGCGCGCTGATGGCGCTCGCCAAGATCGTCGTGAAGACCATGCCCGAGATCGGCCGGCCGGCGCTCGCCGCCATCGCGCCCTCGGCGCGCGGCGACGTGGTGATGCTCGACCTCGGCGCGAACGTGCAGTGCGACGCGCGCAACCTCGTCGAGTTCGCCGTGATGGGCGACGCCTTCGCGCGCGCCGTGCTCGGCCTGCCTTCTCCCTCCATCGGGCTGCTCAACGTCGGCTCCGAGGAACTGAAGGGCGACGAGCGCGTGCGCCAGGCGGCCGAGGTGCTGCGCGAGGGCCGTTCCGGCATCAACTTCCACGGCTTCGTCGAGGGCCACGACATCGCCGCCGGCACGGTGGACGTGGTGGTGACGGACGGCTTCACCGGCAATGTCGCGCTCAAGACCGGCGAGGGCGCGCTGAAGCTGATGCGCGACCTGCTGCGCCAGGTCTTCACCTCCACCGTGCCCGCGCGGCTGGGCTACCTGCTGGCCCGGCCGGCGCTGGAACGGCTGCGCGAGTGGATGGACCCGCGCCGCTACAACGGCGCCATCCTGCTCGGGCTGAACGGCGTCGTCGTGAAGTCGCATGGCGGGACCGACGCGACGGGCTTCGCCCATGCGGTGGACGTGGCGATGGACATGGTCACCCACGGCTTCACCCAGAACATCCGCGAGAGCCTCTCGCGCCTCGCCTCCCACGCTCCCACCCTCGCCGCCTCGCAGGACTGACACGCGCCCATGCCTCTCCGTTCAGTGATCGCGGGCTGCGGCGGCTGCCTGCCCGCGCAGGTGGTGACCAACGACGAACTGGCCGCGCGGCACGGCCTCGACACCTCCGACGCCTGGATCCGCGAGCGCAGCGGCATCACGCGCCGCCACTTCGCCGGCCCCGGCGAGACGGCCGCCTCCATGGGCGCGGAGGCCGCCCGCCGCGCCCTGGCGCAGGCCGGCATCGCGCCGGAGGAGGTGGACGCGGTGATCGTGGCCACCGCCACGCCCGATTCCGCCTTCCCCGCCACCGCGGTGCACATCCAGCGCATCCTCGGCATCACGCGGGGCTTCGGCTTCGATGTCTCGGCCGCCTGCACCGGCTTCATCTACGCGCTGGCCATCGCCGATTCCATGCTGCGCACCGGCCAGGCGCGCTGCGCGCTGGTGATCGGCACGGAGGTCTATTCGCGCATCCTCGACTGGCAGGACCGCGCCACCTGCGTGCTGTTCGGCGACGGCGCGGGCGCCGTGGTGCTGCGCGCGGAGGAGCGCGAGGACGGCCGCGGCATCCTCTCCACCCATCTGCACGCCGATGGCCGCCAGGCCGACATCCTGCACGTCGAGGGCACCACGGGCCCGCTGCGCATGGCCGGGCGCGAGGTGTTCAAGCAGGCGGTGACCAAGCTCGCCGCCGTGGTGGACGAGGCGCTGGCGGCGAACGCCCTGCCGCGCGAGGCGGTGGACTGGCTGGTGCCGCACCAGGCCAACATCCGCATCATCGAGGCGATGGGCAAGAAGCTCGGCCTGCCGCCGGAGCGCGTGGTGGTCACGGTGGATCGCCACGCCAACACCTCCGCCGCCTCGGTGCCGCTGGCGCTGGCGGAGGCGGTCGAGGATGGCCGCATCCGGCGGGGCGACCTCTTGCTGCTCGAGGCGATCGGCGGCGGGCTGACCTGGGGCGCGGCGCTGCTGCGCTTCTGATCGGCCCCCCGGCCTCACGTCACGCGGTCGAGTTCCTGCTCGCTCATCCCGCCCGGCACGATGGTCATCGGCACGCTGAGCCGCCCCGCGAGCTTGCCCGTCAGCGCGGTGATCAGCGGCCCCGGCCCCCGCCCGGAGGTGGAGGTGGCCAGCACCAGGATGGAGATGCGCGGATCCTCGTCGAGCAGCGCGAGCAGCTCCTCCGCCGGCTGCCCCTCGCGGATGATCAGCATGGGCAGCCCGCCGGTGATCTCCTTCACCTGGGCGGCGAGGCCGGCGAGCAGCGCCTCCGCCTCCTCCCGCCGCTCCTGCTGCATCATGGCGCCGATGCCGGCCCATTCGGCCTGCTCCACCGGCTCCACAACGCGCAGCAGCGCCACCCGCCCGCCCGAGCGCGCGGCGCGCAGGCTGGCGTAGCGCAGCGCCACCGCGCGCTCGGGCGTGTCGTCCACCACCACGAGGAACACGCGGTCGCGCCTCGCCTTGTCCTCGCCGCCTTCGGCCATCATCCCCTCCGGAACACCACGCTGCCGAGCCAGCCCGCCAGAGCGGCCAGCACCACGCAGAGCAGACCGTAGAGCGCCGGCCAGCCGCGCGCGAGCGACTCGATGCGCGCCGCCGTGCCGGTGCGCGCGACCTCGAAGCCCAGGAACTCCGTCGCCACGATGCGCCGCGAGCGGACGAGATAGACCTCCACCGAATAGGCGCCGGGCGGCACGGTCGAGGGCAGAGGGATGCGCGCGCTGAACAGCCGCGCGCCGGCGATCTCCACCTCGCCCGCCTCCTCCTGCCACAGCCCGGCCTCGCGCTTGAGCTCGAGCAGCGCGGCGCGGAAGGCGGGGCCGCGTGCGCCGGAGGCGGCGAGCGGGATGGCGTCGAGGCCGAGGGCGCGCTCCTGCCGCACCGCCTCGGGCAGCAGCCGCCAGACGGCGCGCGAGCCGGCGATGGCGTAGAAGCCCGGCACCTCCTCGAAGCGGGCGGAGGGGCCGTTGAGCCACAGCCCCAGCACCCGCACCTTGCGTCGCACCACGAAGGGCGCGGTGGGCCCGCGCGCCACCACGATGATCTCGTCGCCGCCGGGGCCGATCGGCTCCTCCGTGCTGCCGAAGACGAGCAGGCTCTCGCCCGTGAAGGCGGTGGTCACCGCGATGCGCTCGGCCGAGAGGCGCGCCACCAGCGCCTCGCCCCGCGCGCCGGGCGCGAGGGCGGAGAGCAGCAGCAGCGCGAGCAGCGGCCGCCTCACCATGCGGCGCGGCCCACGCTGAACAGCTCCTCGGGGGGCGCGACCAGGTTCCACAGCAGCATGGCGGCCACCACCAGCACCAGCAGGCCGAGCAGCGCGCGCGTCTCCTCGCCGCGCAGCTTCCCGCCCATGGCGACGCCGAGCTGCGCCCCCGCCACCCCGCCCAGCAGCAGCAGCAGCGTCAGCACGATGTCCACCGCGCCGAGCTGCACCGCCTGCAGGAAGGTGACGGCCGCGGTGACGCAGACGATGTGGAACATCGAGGTGCCGATGACCACCGCGGTGGGCATGCCGAGAAGGTAGATCATCGCCGGCACCAGCATGAAGCCGCCGCCCACGCCCATGATGGCCGAGAGCACGCCGATGCCGAAGCCGATGCCGAGCGGCGGCAGCACGGACATGTAGAGGCGGCTCTTGCGGAAGCGCATCTTGAAGGGCAGCCCGTGCGCCCAGCCGTGCTGGTGCATCCGCGCCGGAACCGCGCGGCGGCGGCGCAGCAAGGCGCGCAGGCTTTCCATCACCATCAGCGCGCCCACCACGCCGAGGATCAGCACATAGGAGAGCGCCACGGCGGCATCGAGCTGCCCCAGCCGCCGCAGCAGCGCGAAGAGCTGCACGCCCGCCACGCTGCCCGCGAGGCCGCCCGCCACCAGCACCGCCCCCATGGGCCAGTCCACATTGGCCCGCCGCGCCTGGGCGATGAGGCCGGAGACAGAGGCGCCCAGCGTCTGGTTCGCGCCGGAGGCGACGGCGACGGCCGAGGGCACGCCGATCAGGATCAGCAGCGGCGTCAGCAGGAAGCCGCCGCCCACCCCGAACAGCCCCGAGAGCCAGCCCACGAGAAAGCCGATGCCGACCAGCAGGAGGGCATCCACGCTCATTTCGGCGATGGGCAGATAGACCTGCACGGGCAGCTCGACTCCGCGACGCGGGCCGAGGTTCCGCCCATCCTCCCGGCCGCGCAAGAGACATCGGGGCGCGCTTGCGCCGGCACGCGCTGCGGCCGCAGGCTGCGGGGATGATGCTGCGCCGACATCTGCTCGCCACCGGCCTCGCCCTGCCCGCGCTGCGCCCGGCCCGCGCCCAGCCGAGCGGCCGGGCGAGCCTGATCCACCTCAACGACTTCCACAGCCGGCACGAACCCATCGCGGCCTCCGGCGCGGCCTGCGGGCCGGGCGCCTCGGCCTGCTTCGGGGGCGCGGCGCGCATCGCCACCGCCATCGCCGAGGCGCGGGAGGCCGCGCGCGCCGAGGGCCGCCCCGCCCTGCTGCTCGATGCGGGCGACGCCTTCCTCGGCACGCTGTTCTTCACCCATCACGAGGGGCTGGCCGAGGCGGCCGTGCAGCGCGCCTGGGGCGTGCAGGGCTTCGCGCTGGGCAACCACGAGTTCGACCGCGGCCCCGCCGTGCTGGCGCGCTACATCGCCGCGGCCGAGTTCCCGGTGCTGAGCGCCAATCTCGACGCCACGGCCGAGCCCGAGCTCGCCGGCCGGCTGCGCCCCACGGTCAGCTTCCGCAACGCCGCGGCGCGGCTGGTCGTGGTCGGGCTGACCACGCCCGAAACCCCCAACATCTCCTCCCCCGGCCCCAACCTGCGCTTCACGGACCCGGCCGAGGCCACGGAGCGCGCGGTGTGGGAGGCGCGGCGCGAGGGGCCGGCGACGGTGGTGCTGCTCTCGCATCTCGGCCTCGCCGCGGATCGCCGCCTCGCCGCACAGGTGCCGGGTGTGGATGTCGTCATCGGCGGGCATTCGCACACGCTGGTCGCGCCGCCCCTGGTGGTGGAGGGGCCCGACCGGCCGGTGGTGATCGTCCAGGCCGGCGCGCACGGGCGCTGGCTCGGCCGGCTCGACCTCGACCTCGCGCCGGATGGGCGCGTGGCCGCCCACGCCCAGACCATGCGCGAGCTGGATGCCGGCATCGCCGAGGACGCGGCGGTGGCCGCCCTCGTCGCGCGCTTCGCGGCCCCGCTGGAGGCGATCCGCCGCGAGGTGGTGGGCCGCCTCGCCGCCCCGCTCGACAATGGCGGCTGCGCCTCGGGCCCCTGCGCGCTGGGCGCCCTGGTGGCGGAGGCGATGCGCCGCGCGGCCGGGGCCGAGATCGGCTGGCAGAACGGCGGCGGGCTGCGCGCGGGCCTGCCCGCCGGCGAGGTGACGATGGGCGACCTGCTGAGCACCCTGCCCTTCGGCAACACGCTGGCGCGCCTGACGCTGCGCGGCGAGGCGGTGCGCGCGGCGCTGGAGAACGGACTCTCGCGCCTGCCCGGGCCCTCCGGCCGATACCCGCAGCTGGCGGGTCTGCGCTACCGCGCCGACCCGCGCCGCCCGCCCGGGGAGCGCGCGAGCGACATCGAGGTGGAGGTGGCGCCCGGCGAGTGGCGTCCGCTGGAGCCCGGGCGCGCCTATCGCATCGCCACCAACAACTTCCTCCGCCGCGGCGGCGACGGCTACGCCGTCTTCGCCGAGCAGGCGCTGGAGGCGCTGGACGACGGCCCCCTGCTGGAGGACCTTGTGCGCCAGTCCCTCAGCGGCGGGGCAGCAGGCCGATGATGCGCTTCGTCTCGGCCAGGATGGGCTGGGCGATCGCCTCGGCCTGCTCGGCCCCGCGGCGCAGCGCGGCGTCCAGCGCGCCGGGATCCTGCAGCAGGCGCAGCATCTCGGCGCGGATGGGCGCCAGATGCGCCACCAGCGCCTCGGTCAGCACCGCCTTGAACTGGCCGAAGCCCTGGCCCGCATGCTCGCGCAGCACGTTCTCGGGCAGGGTGCCCGTCACGGCGGCGAGGATGCCCACCAGGTTGCGCGCCTCGGGCCGGTTCTCGAGGCCCGAGAGATGCTCGGGGATCGGCTCCGGGTCGGTCTTGGCGCGGCGGATCTTGAGGGCGATGGCGTCCGCGTCGTCGTTGAGGTTGATGCGCGACTGGTCCGAGGGGTCGGACTTCGACATCTTCTTCGTGCCGTCGCGCAGGCTCATCACGCGCGCGGCCACGCCCTGGATGAAGGGCTCGATGCGCGGGAAGAACTCCACGCCGTAGTCGTGGTTGAACTTCTGCGCGATGTCGTTGGCCAGCTCGAGGTGCTGGCGCTGGTCGTCGCCCACGGGCACGCTGGTGGCCTTGTAGGCCAGGATGTCGGCCGCCATCAGGTTGGGATAGACGTAGAGGCCGGCGCTGGCGGCCTCGCGGTCGCTGCCGGCCTTGTCCTTGAACTGCGTCATGCGGTTCAGCCAGCCGATGCGCGCCACGCAGTTGAAGATCCAGCCCAGCTCCGCATGCGCGGGGACATGGCTCTGCACGAACAGCACGCATTTCTCGGGGCTGAGGCCGCAGGCGAGCAGCGCCGCCGCCATCTCCCGCGTCTGCGCCAGAAGCTGGGCGGGCGGCTGGAACTGGGTGATGGCGTGCAGGTCCACGATGCAGAACAGGCACTCGTGCCGGTCCTGCATCGGCACCCAGTTGCGGATGGCGCCGAGATAGTTGCCGAGCGTGGGCACGCCCGAGGGCTGGATGCCGGAAAAGACGCGGGTCATGGACAATCCCGAAGCTGGATCAGCGGCGGAGGCTTCCCGCGCGGCGCGCACGCGGTCAAGCCCGGCGGCGGCGCAGCAGCCCCCGCATCTGCCGCAGATCGAGCCCGCCCAGCAGATGCGCCAGCCCGAAGAAGGCGACGAGGCCGAGCGCGCAGCTCGCCCCCAGCACCAGCGCGCCGGAGAAGCCCCGCTGCGGCAGGCCGAAGAGCGCGGGCAGCGCCAGAGCCGCGCCCATCAGCAGCGCCGCGCCCAGCAGCCGCGGCAGGCGCCGGCGCAGGCTGCGGTCCAGCACCAGCAGCGATCGCCGCATCAGCAGCCCGCCCAGCAGCGCCACGTTGAGCCAGGCAGCAAGCCCTGTGGCGAGCGCGATGCCCGCCGCGCCCAGCCAGCCGCCGGCGAGGAAGAGCAGGTTCAGCCCGAGATTCGCCGCCACCGCCGCGAGCCCAGCCAGCACGGGCGTGCGCGTGTCCCCGCGCGCGAAGAAGGCGGGCGTGAGCGCCTTGACCAGCACGAAGGCCACAAGGCCGAAGGCATAGGCGCGCAGCACCATCGCCGTCTCGGCGCTCGCCCCCGCGTCGAAGGCGCCGCGCTCGAACAGCACCGCGATGATGGGCCCGGCCAGCACCGCGAGCGCCACCGCCGCCGGCAGCGTCAGCGCCAGCGAGACCTCCAGCGCGCGGTTCTGGCTGCGGTGCGCCGAAAGCGGCCGCCGCGCCGCGATCTGCCCCGCCAGCACGGGCAGCAGCGCCGTGCCGATGGCCGCCCCCACCACGCCCAGCGGCAACTGCGCCACGCGGTCCGCGTAGTAGAGGAAGGCCACCGCGCCCGTAGGCAGCAGCGAGGCGACGATGACGTCCACCGCGAGGTTGAGCTGCGTCACCCCCGCCCCGATCACGCCCGGCACCATCCGCCGCAGCACCGTGCGCTCGCCCTCGCCGAGGGCGAGACGACGGAAGGGGTTGAGCGCCATCCCCGCCTGCCGCGCCGCCCACCAGACGAGGCCGAGCTGCAGCACGCCCGAGGCGAGCACCCCCCAGGACAGCGCGTGCGCCGGCGTGGCGACGAAGGGCGTGAGGCCGAGGAGCGCGGCCATCGCCATCAGGTTGAAGAACACCGGCGCGGCGGCCGCGGCGGCGAAGCGCGAGAGCCCGTTCAGCACGCCCGAGACCAACGCCGCGAGGCAGATCAGCAGCAGATAGGGAAAGACGATGCGCGTCAGCTCCACCGCCAGCGCGAACTGCGCGGGCCGGCCGGTGAAACCGGGCGCCAGCACGGCCAGGATCTGCGGGGTGAAGAGCAGGCCGAGCAGGGTGAGCAGCACGAGCCAGAGCCCCATCAGCCCCGCCATGCGCTCGGCCAGGCGCTGCGCCTCCGCCCGGCCCTGCTGCGTCAGCGTCGCGGCGAAGGCGGGCACGAAGGCGGCGTTGAAGGCGCCCTCGCCGAACAGGCGGCGGAACAGGTTGGGCAGCTTGAGCGCGACGAAGAAGGCATCGGCCACCGGCCCCGCCCCGAGCTTCGCCGCGATCAGCACGTCGCGCGCGAAGCCGAGGATGCGGCTGGCCATGGTCCAGCCGCCGACGGTCGCGATGGAGCGCAGCATCAGGCGCGCTGGGCGGCCTCGCGCACGGCCGCCGCCCCGCCGCCCATCGGCGGCTCCGGCGGCGCGAGGGCGGCGAGCAGCGCCTCGCGCAGCGCGGCCAGCTTGCGCTCGTTCTCGATCTTCAGCCCGAACACGTCCTTCACGTAGAACACGTCCACCGCGCGCACGCCGTAGGTTGTGATGTGCGCGGATGCGATCTGCAGCCCCTGCTCGCTGATCGCGGCCGTCACGTCGTGCAGCAGCCCGGGCCGGTCGCGCCCGTTCACCTCGATGACGGTGTGGGTGTTGGAGGCGAAGTTGTCGAACACCACGCGCGGCGGCACGGTGACGGCGGCGAGCCGCGCCGGCTCGCGCCGCACCTTGCGGATTTCCGCCTCCAGGTTCAGCCGGCCCGAGAGCGCCTGCTCCACCAGCACCGACAGCCGCGCCAGGCGGTGCGGCTGGTCGAAGGCGCCGCCCGCGCTGTCCTGCACCCAGAAGGTGTCCAGCGCCATGCCGTTGGTGAGGGTGTGGATGCGCGCGTCCACGATGGAGGCGCCCGCCACCGCCAGCGCGCCGGAGATGCGGCTGAACAGCCCGGGGTGGTCGGCGCAATAGACCGTGACCTCCGTCACGCCGCGTTCCTCCAGCACCCGGGTGCTCACGGTGAGCGGGGATTTCTGCCGCTCGGCGTCGCGGATCAGGGCGGCGTGGCGGGCATGCGTCTCGGCATCGAAGGAGAGCCAGTAGCCGGGATAGCCGAGCGAGAGGTAGTGCTCCGCCTCCTCGGCGCTGAAGCCGGCCAGCATGGCGGCCGCCGCCTCCTTCGCGCGGGCCACGCGCACGTCGCGCTCGGGCACAGTCATGCCCCCCGCCAGCACCTCGGAGACGCGCCAGTACACCTCGCGCAGCAGCGTCGCCTTCCAGGCGTTCCACACCCGCGGCCCCACCGCGCGCATGTCCGCCACGGTCAGCACCAGCAGCAGGCGCAGCCGCTCGGGCGACTGCACCTGGTCGGCGATGTCGAGGATGGTCTTGGGGTCCTCGATGTCGCGCTTGAAGGCGGTCTGCGAGACGAGGAGGTGGTGCAGCACCAGCCAGGAGACGGTCTCCGTCTCCTCGGCGCTCATGCCCAGGCGCGGACAGATCTCCTGCGCGAGCCGCGCGCCGAGCTCGCTGTGGTCGCCGCCGCGGCCCTTGGCGATGTCGTGGATCAGCGCCGCCACATAGAGCGCCCGGCGGGACTGGAGCTGGCCCATGAGTTCGGTCGCCACCGGCGCCACCTCGGCCAGCGCGCCGGCCTCGATCTGCTGCAGCACGCCGATCGCCTCGATCGAGTGCTCGTCCACGGTGAAGACGTGGTAGGTGTCGAACTGCATCAGCCCGACGATGCGCTGCCATTCGGGCAGGAAGCGGCCGAGGAAGCCCGCCTCGTTGAGGAAGCGCAGCCATTTCGCCGCATTCCTGCCCATCAGCAGGTCTAGGAAGAGGGCGCCCGCCTCGGCGTCGCCGCGCAGCGCCTCGGCCCGGCGCGCGTGGCGGATCAGCGCCCGAATGGCCAGGGGATGTATGTCAAGACATCGGTCCCGCGCGGCCTTGACGATGCGCAGCATCAGGACGGGCTCGCGCGAGAAGTCGCGGTCGGGCGGGGCGGCGACGAGCTTGCCGTCGGCGAAGGCGAGGCCCTGGGCGGCCAGGGCGCCGTCGCCGTCGCGCCGCTGCGCGGGCGGGCCCAGCGCCGCGCGCTCGATGGCCGGCTCCAGCACGCGGGAGAAGCGCACCACGTCCCGCGCCGTCAGGAACAGGTGCTTCATCAGCCGTTCGGCGCCGTCCTGCAGGCCGTGGCGCGTGTAGCCCATGCGCGCGGCGATGACGGGCTGCAGGTCGAAGGTCAGGCGCTCCTCGGCGCGGCCGGTGACGTAGTGGAGATGGAAGCGCAGCGTCCAGAGAAAGATCCAGGCGCGGCGGATGGCGTGCGCCTCGCGCTCGGTCAGCAGCCCGCCGCCGGGGCTGTCGGGCCCGACCAGCTCGGGCATGCGCTGCACGCCGAAGGCGTAGCGCGCGAGCCAGTAGAGCATCTGCAGGTCGCGCAGGCCGCCGCGGCCCTCCTTCACATGCGGCTCGACCAGGAAGGGGCTCTCGCCGTAGCGGGCGTGGCGCTCGGCGCGCTCGGCGCGCTTGGCGGCAAGGAAGGGGCCGAGCCCGTCCTTCTTCCGGTGCGCCTCGAACAGGGCCTGGAAACGCTCGAAGGGCGCGCGCTCGCCGGTCAGGAAGCGGGCGTCCACCAGCGCGGTCATGATGGTGGCGTCGCGCACGCCCTCGGCGAGACATTCCTCCGGGCAGCGGGTGGCATGGCCGATCTTCAGGCCGAGATCCCACAGCAGGTAGAGGGTGAACTCGATCAGCCGCCGCGTGCGCGGCCCCGGCTGGGCGGCGGTCAGGAAGAGCAGGTCTATGTCGGAATGGGGCGCCAGCACGCCCCGCCCGTAGCCGCCCGTGGCCACCAGGGCGAAATCCACCGCGGGCGTGGCGGCGTCGCCGGGCGGGACCATCGCCGCGGCATAGGCCTGGATGGCGAGGATCACCTGGTCCATCAGCCCGGCGAGGCGGCGGCCCGCGCCCAGCCCGTTCGTCTCCCGCCCCTCGAAGGCGCGCTGCACCCGCGCCTGCACCCCGCCCAGTTCCCGCCGCAGCAGGCCGAGGGCGAGATCGCGCGCCACCGGGCTGCCCTGCGGCATCAGGCGTTCGAGGAGGCTTGGCTCGGCCAGGGCGGCCGCCGTTGCATTCATGCGCGGAGTCTTAGCCTTTGTGCGCGGCGGCTGCGAGGGCCTTCAAGCCATACAACGCCTCCAGCGCCTCGCGGGGTGACATGGCATCCACGTCCATGCCCGCCAGGGTTGCGGCGAGGGGATCGGGCGGCGGCGCGGCGGGCCGCGCGAAGAGGGGCATCTCCTCGGCCAGGCGGTCCTCGCCGCGCGCGGCGCGCGCCTCCAGCGCGGCGAGCACGGCGGCGGCGCGGCGCAGCACCGGCGCCGGCACGCCGGCCAGCTTCGCCACCTGCACCCCCCAGCTCCGCTGCGCCGCGCCCTCGGCCACG
>JBKBSR010000370.1:0-2835 GCA_046291055.1 Roseococcus sp. | reverse complement strand
AGGCGCTGCGCCTCGAGCAGCTTCCCCTCCCGCTCGAGCTCGGCGAGGCGCTCCTTCAGCTCCGCCTTGATGCGCGCGATGGCCTGGGTGAGCGTGGGCCGCGGCGTGACGTAGTGGCTGTTGGCGTAGATGGAGACGCGCTCGAACTGTCCGGTGATCTCGCCGGTGAGGGGGTCGAACTCGCGCAACGCCTCCACCTCGTCGCCGAACAGCGTGATGCGCCAGGCGCGGTCCTCCAGATGCGCGGGCCAGATGTCCACGCTCTCGCCGCGCACGCGGAAGGCGCCGCGCTGGAAGGCGGCGTCGTTGCGGCGGTACTGCTGCTCGACGAGGCCCTTGAGCAGCGCCTCGCGCGCGATGCGCCCGCCCTGCTCGAGCTTCACCACCATGTTCGAGTAGGTCTCGACCGAGCCGATGCCGTAGATGCAGGAGACGGAGGCGACGATCACCACGTCGCGCCGCTCCAGCAGCGCCTGGGTGGCGCTGTGGCGCATGCGGTCGATCTGCTCGTTGATCTGGCTGTCCTTCTCTATGTAGGTGTCCGTGCGCGGGACATAGGCTTCCGGCTGGTAGTAGTCGTAGTAGGAGACGAAGTACTCCACCGCGTTGTCGGGGAAGAAGCTCTTCATCTCGCCGTAGAGCTGCGCGGCCAGCGTCTTGTTGGGCGCGAGGATGAGGGTCGGGCGCTGCACCGCCTCGATCACCTTCGCCATGGTGAAGGTCTTGCCCGAGCCGGTGACGCCGAGCAGCACCTGGTCGCGCTCGCCGGCCTCGATGCCGCGGACCAGCTCCTCGATGGCGCGCGGCTGGTCGCCATTGGGCGCGAAGGGGCTGACGACGCGAAGCCGCCCGCCATGCCGCGGCATGGGCTGGCGGATGGGCTGGAACACCGCGGGGGCGAGCACGTTCATGCCCGCCATATGGGGGCGCTCAGGCCAGTTCGAGAAGCGCCTCGGCGAAGGCCTCGGGCGCCTCCTGCGGCGGGTTGTGCCCCACGCCGGGCAGCAGGATGCGCCGGAAATCCGGGTGCGGCGCGGGGCGTGGCGGGTTCACCCCGTCCTCCGCCCCGTGCAGGTCGAGGGCGGGGACGGCGATGCGCGGCCGCCGGGCCAGCGCCGCCTCCAGCCCCTCATGCGCCGGGTCGCCGGGCACCAGGCCGAAGCGGTGGCGGTAGGAGTGCACCGCCACCTCGACGAAATCCGGATTGTCCCAATGCGCGGCGCTGGCGGCGAACTCGGCCTCGGTGAAGCGCCAGGAGGGCGACCATTGCCGCCAGAGCAGCGCGGCGAAGCCGCGGCGGTTCTCCGCGAGGCCGCGCGCGCCGCGCGCGCCGTGCAGGTAGTATTGATACCACCAGCGCGCCTCCTGCTCCGGCGCGGCGGGGGCGGCGCTGGCCGCGATGTCCTGGATGGCGTAGCCGGTGCAGGAGAGCAGCCCCGCGCAGCGTTCCGGGTGCAGCGCCGCCACCACGCAGGCGGCGCGCCCGCCCCAGTCATAGCCCGCGAGCAGCGCGCGGCCGATGCCCAGCGCGTCCATCAGCGCGAGCAGGTCGGCGCCCAGCGCGCCCTGCGCGCCCGAGCGCACCACGCCCGGCCGAAGCCGCGTCTGCCCGAAGCCGCGCAGGTGCGGCACGAGCACGCGCAGTCCGCGCGCCGCGAGCCGCGGCGCCACCGCGTCGTAGCTGCGCGCGGAATAGGGGAAGCCGTGCAGCAGGATGGCGCAGGGGCCCGCTTCCGGCCCATGCGCCTCCACGGCGATCTCGGCCTGCGGCGTCGGAACGCGGAGCAGGCGCAACGCGCGTGGCCTCAGCCCTTGGCGTCGTTCGCCGCCTCGGGGCGGATCACGCTGCTGATCGTGCCGCGCACCACGGTGACGCGGACATTGGGCGCGATCTCGACCTCCATCTCGTCCGAGCCCTCCTTCACCGACTTCACCTCGCCCAGGATGCCGCCGGCGGTGATCACCTTGTCGCCGCGCTTGAGGCTGGCGAGCATCGCGCGGTGCTCCTTCATCTTCTTCTGCTGCGGGCGGATCAGCAGGAAGTAGAACACCACGAAGATGAGGACGAGCGGCAGAAGCTGCATCACGATGGCGCCGGCGCCGGCCTCGGCGCCCTGCGCGTAGGCGGGGGAGATGAACATGGGGCCTCGCAGGGTGGGAGATCGGCGCGCAACCTACCGGGCGGCACCCCTGCGTCAACCGGGCTTGCGCCGGCCCCTTGCGCCCCTTGGGCCGCGGCGCTTGAAGGCCGGCATGAACGCCGAACTGCTCGCCCGCATCGCCGCCGCCCTGGAGCGGCTCGCACCCCCGCCCGCGCCCCCGCCCTCGCTGGAGGGCGCCGACGCCTTCGTCTGGCGCCCGCCGGCGCGGCTCGATCCCGTTGCGCGCGTCAGCCGGGTGGAGATCGGGCTGCTCAAGGGGGTGGAGCGGCAGAAGGAGATCCTGCTCGAGAACACGCTGCGCTTCGCCCAGGGCCTGCCGGCGAACAACGCCATGCTCTGGGGCGCGCGCGGCATGGGCAAATCCTCTCTGGTGAAGGCCGCGCACGCCGAGGCCAACGCGCAACACCCGGGCAGCCTCGCCCTCATCGAAATCCACCGCGAGGACATCCGCACCCTGCCCGATCTGCTCAACATCCTGCGCGCGCAGGCGCGGCGTTGCCTCGTCTTCTGCGACGACCTCTCCTTCGAGCGCGAGGACGCCGACTACAAGGCGCTGAAGAGCGTGCTGGATGGCGGGATCGAGGGCCGGCCCGCGAATGTCCTGTTCTACGCGACGAGCAACCGCCGCCACCTGATGCCGCGCGAGATGATCGAGAACGAGCGCGGCACCGCC
>JBKBSR010000020.1:0-16435 GCA_046291055.1 Roseococcus sp. | reverse complement strand
GCTGGGGATTGCGCCGATGGGCTTCCTCGCCGGCTTCGTCACCGGCTCCAATGTGGGGGCGAATGCGGCGCTGATGCCGGTGCAGGCCGCGCTCGGCCAGGTGCTGGGGCTGCCGCCGCTGCTCGCGCCCGCCATGCACAACTTCGCGGGCGCGGCGGGGGCGGGCATGAGCGTGGGCGTCACCGCCATGCTCTGCGCCCTGCTGGCCGACGGCACGCGCCCCGCCCAGGTCTGGCGGCTGCTCTGGCCCTCCATGCTGCTCGTCGCGGTGATCGGCACGGCCGCGCTGTTCCTGCTGAGGTGAAGCGATGACCGACTGGAGCGCCGCCGAGCGCAAGCTCTCCCGCGCGCCCGGGCTGCGCCGGCTGGTGCGCCGCATCGGCCCCTGCACCCTCTGCCCGCAGCCGCGCGAACCCTATGAGGCGCTGGTGCGGGCCATCGCGCATCAGCAGGTGCATGGCCGCGCGGCGGAGGCGATGCTCTCCCGGCTGCTCGCCCTCCACCCGGAGGGCGGCTTTCCGCCGCCGCGGCTGCTCGCCGCGCTGCCGGAGGAGGCGCTGCGCGGCTGCGGCTTCTCCGCCGCCAAATGCGCCGCCATCCGCGACATCGCCGAGGCGAGCGCAGCGGGCCGCGTGCCCAGCCTCGCCGAGGCCGCCGCCATGGCCGACGAGGCGCTGATGGAGCGGCTGCTGCCGCTGCGCGGCGTGGGCCGATGGACGGTGGAGATGCTGCTGATCTTCACGCTCGGCCGGCCGGACGTGCTGCCGGTGGACGATTTCGGCGTGCGCGAGGGCTGGCGCCTGCTGACCGGCGCCGAGGCGCAGTTGCGCCCGCGCGAACTCGCCGCCATCGGCGCCGCCTGGCGCCCCTGGCGCAGCGTGGCCGCCTGGTATCTCTGGCGCGCCGCCGATGAGGGAAAGAAGGTGAAGGTGACGGCGGTGTAGCCGCCTCACGCCCAGGGCGGGCCGCGGTCCACCCGCACCACGCGGTTGACGTAGATCCCCGGCGTCACCACCCGCTCGGGGTCGATCTCGCCGAGTTCGCGAATGTGCTGCACCTGGGCGATGGTGAGGTCGGCCGCCATCGCCATCACCGGATTGAAGTTCCGCCCCGACTGGTTGTAGGTCAGGTTGCCCCAGCGATCCGCCTCCCAGGCCTCGATGAGCGCGACATCGGCCTTGAGCGCGTGCTCCATCACGTATGTGCGGCCGCCGAACTCGCGCTCCTCCTTGCCCTTGGCCAGAAGCGTGCCCACGCTCGTCGCGGTGTAGAAGGCCGGGATGCCCGCGCCGGCGGCGCGCATGCGCTCGGCCAGGGTGCCCTGGGGCACGATCTCGAGCTCGATCTTCCCCTCGCGGTAGAGCTCCTCGAAGACGACGCTGCCGGCGCTGCGCGGGAAGGAGCAGATGATCTTGCGCACGCGCCCCAACTCCATCAGCCGCGCCAGCCCCACCCGCCCCGTGCCCGCATTGTTGGCCACGCAGGTGAGATCCTTCGCACCCTGCTCGATCAGCGCCTCGATCAGCGCATCCGGCTGGCCCACGCTGCCGAAGCCGCCGATCAGCACGGTCGAGCCGTCCTTCACGCCGGCCAGCGCCTCGGCGAGCGAGGCGACGATCTTGTTGATCACACTGTCCTCCCGGATGGTCCTGCGCGCGTGCGCGAGTGTGAGCCGGCGGGGGCGAAACTCCAAGAGGGAGGCCGCCTACTCCTCCTTCTCGGCATAGGGGTTCTCGGTGCCGCGAAGCTGCAGGCGGATGGGCACGCCGGGCATGTCGAACTCGGCGCGGAAGCCGTTGAGCAGGTAGCGCCGGTATTCGAGCGGCAGCAGCTCCGCGCGCGTGCCGAAGATCACCAGGGTGGGCGGGCGCGCCTTGGGCATGGTGACGTAGCGCAGCTTGAGGCGGCGGCCATCCACCAGCGGCGGCGCGTGGCGCGCCAGCGCCTGCTCGAACCAGCGGTTCAGCGCGCCCGTGCCGATGCGGCGGTTCCAGCGCTCATGGGCGCGGCGCACCGCGGGCATCAGCTTCTCCACCCCCGCGCCGGTGGCCGCCGACAGCGTCACCACCTCCACGCCCTTGAGCTGCGCGAGGGAGGTCTCCAGCGCATCGGCCACCCGGGCGCGGGCGGCCGCGCGGTCCTCCACCGCGTCCCATTTGTTGAGCGCAATGACGATGGCGCGCCCCTCGCGCTCGGCGAGGCGGGCGATGCGCAGATCCTGCTCCTCCAGGCCGAGGGTCGCGTCCAGCACCAGCACCACCACCTCCGCCTCGCGCAGCGCGGCGATGGAGGCGGCCACGCTCATCTCCTCCAGGCGCTCGGTGATGCGCGCGCGCTTGCGCATGCCCGCCGTGTCCACCACCCGCACGGGGCCTTCCGCGTCGGCGAAATGGGAGGCGACGGCGTCGCGCGTCAGCCCCGGTTCGGGGCCGGTGATCATGCGCTCCTCGCCGATCAGGGTGTTCAGCAGGGTGGATTTTCCGGCGTTGGGCCGGCCGAGGATGGCGATGCGCAGCGGCTTCGGGGCGCCGTCGGCGTCATCGTGCTCCTCCTCCTCGGGCGGGGCGGGCAGATGTCCGGCGATGGCCTCCATCAGGGTGGCGATGCCCTCGCCATGCTCGGCCGAGACGGCGATGGGATCGCCGAGGCCGAGCTCGTAGGCCTCCATGGCGTTGGCGGCGCCGCTGCGCCCCTCGGCCTTGTTCGCCACCAGGATCACGGGCCGGCGCGCGCGGCGCAGCCAGTTGGCGAAGGCGCGGTCGGCGGGGGTGATGCCGCTGCGCGCATCCACCACGAAGAGCGCGACGTCCGCCCTCTCCAGCGCCGCCTCGCTGGAGGCGCGCATGCGGCCGAAGAGGGTCTCCGGCGCGGCCTCCTCCAGCCCCGCCGTGTCCACCAGCAGCACCTCGCGCCCGGCGATGCGGGCGGGGGCTTCCTTGCGGTCGCGCGTCACGCCCGGCACATCGTCCACGATGGCCAGCCGCCGCCCGACCAGGCGGTTGAACAGCGAGGATTTGCCGACATTGGGCCGGCCCAGAATGGCGACGACGGGCAACCCCGCCGCGCCCGGCGGATCGGGCTCGCCCATCGCGTTCAGCCCACGCCGCGCAGGCAGACCACGGCGCCGTTGTCGGTCAGCACATAGGCGCTGCTGTTGGCGATGGCGGGCTGCAGCGTGGCCCCCGCGGGCAGGCGCAGGCGCGAGAGGATCTCGCCGGAGGCCGCCGCCAGTTCCAGCATCTGTCCGTGATTGCCGGTGACGATCACGCGCCCGCCCGCCAGCAGGGGCGGCCCCCAGGCGATGGGGTTCCGCCGGCGCTCCTCGTTCTGGAAGCGCGGAAGCTGGGTGATCCAGCGCACCCGCCCGTCCTCGCGGGAGAGGCAGACCATCTCGGCGTCGCGCGAGAGGGCGAAGAGCCAGTCCCCCGCCACGGCGGGCGTCACGGTGCCGCCGATGTCGCGCTCCCACACCCGCCGGCCGGAGCGGAAGTCGAGACAGGTGGCCGCACCCCCCATGCCGATGGTGAAGACGCGGCCGCGGTCGATGACGGGCAGCGCTGTGATGGCGCTGATGTCCGCGATGGAGGCGGCCGCGGCGCGGGAGGCGCCCAGGCTCTCGTTCCACACCACGCGCCCGTCGGGCACGCGCAGCGCCACGATCTCGCCCGAGGCGAAGCCGGCCACGGCGATGTCGCCCTCCACCGCCGGGCTCGGCTGGCCGACGATGAGCGCCAGCACCGGCGTGGCGCGGAACACCCACTGGCGGCTGCCGTCTTCGGTCGAGAAGGCCACGAGATGGTTCTCGACGGTGGGGGCCATGATGCGCCCGCCCGCCACGGCGATGCCGCCGCGCGCCGGGGCGGGCATGGGCGCGCGCCACTTGATCGCCCCCGTGGCGGCGTCGAGCGCCATCACCTCCGCGAGCCCGGTGACCGCGTAGAGCGTGTCCCCCGAGAGCGCGATGGCCCCGCCCATGGCGCCGTCGCGGTCGCGGCGCGGGCGCGTGTCGGTCTGCCAGCGCCGGCCGCCGCGGGCGGCGTCGAGCGCGGTGATCCAGCCGAAGGCGTCCATCGCATAGACCGTCTCGGGCCCCGCGACGGGCGCGGCGGTGAGGCGCTGGCGATAGCCGGTGCCCGAGCCGATGGAGCTGCGCCACACCTCGCCCAGCGGGCGCGGCAGGGCGAGATGCCCCGGTGCGTGATTGGCCGGGCCGCCGGCGAAAGGCCATTCCGTGTTCACCACCGGCGCGGGCAGGCTGAAGGGCCGCGCGGCGGCCACCTCGTCGGCCTCCAGCGCCCGGGTGGCGGCCAGGATGGCCCGGCGCTCGCCCGGCAGCGGCGTCTTGCTGGTGCCGAGCACACGGTCGGTCAGGTCGGTCACCGTCTCGCAGCCGGCGAGCAGGCCGGCGGCGCCGAGCAGCGCGGCGCGGCGGGAGAAGGGGTGGCGCATCAGCTTCCCAGTCCTTGCAGCAGGCGGGTGGCGCGCTCGCGCACCCCCTGGGGTGTCGCCGCATCGGCGAGCAGCGCGTCGAACTGGCGGCGCGCCTCCGCCGCGTCGTTGCGGCGGAGTGCGGCCAGCGCCAGCACCTCGCGCGCCGAGGCCCGCCAGGGCGCGCCGGGTGCGGCGAGCGGAGCGAGCCGGGCGGCGATGCGCGCCGGATCCGCCGAGTCGAGCGCGTGCAGGCCCCAGAGCAGGGTGGCGAGGTCGCGGTAGAGCGGCTCCACCCCGGAATCCGCCGCCACGGCCTCCCAGGCGGCCAGCGCGGCCTCGGTCTGGCCGGTCTCGGCCAGGAGGGCCGCGGCGCGCAGCCGCGCCAGGGTGCGGTAGCCCGAGGGCGCCTCGCGCGCGATGGCGGCGAAACGCTCGGCGGCGGCGCCAAGATCGGCCCCTTCGGCGGCGGCGGACTGCGCGGCGGAGAGGAAGGCCTCGGCCGCGGTGGCGGCCTGGCGGCCCTCCCACCAGCGCCAGCCCTTCCAGCCGCCCACCCCGGCGAGCAGCAGCAGCACCGCGGCAAGGGCGAGGCCGCCGAAGCGCTGGGCGAGGCGCTTCGCGCGCTCGGCGCGGAGATCCTCCTCCACTTCGTCGATCAGGTCCGGCACGGGCGGCGTTCTTCCATGATGGGCGCGGGTATAGCGGGGGCTTCGCGATGCGTTAAGGCAGGCCGGGCCTCGATGGGGGCATGCGCCTCGCCCCGCTGGCCCTGCTTCCCTTGCTCGCCGCCTGCGACGGCCCGACCCTGGTGGGGGTGGGCGCGGCCAATGTGCTGACCCTCACCCTGGTCGGCCGCACCGTGCCGGACATGGTGGTCAGCGGCGTCTCGGGGCGGGACTGCTCGCTGGTCCGGCTCGACCGCGGGCAGAGCTATTGCGCGCCGGCCGAGCCCCCGCCCGGCCCGCCGCCCTTCTGCACCCGCAGCCTCGGCCATGTGGATTGCTGGGTGACGCGCCCGCCCGCCATCCCCGCGCAACGCGGGGTGGTGGACGGGCCGAGCCAGCTCTCCCCCGCGCAGGAGGCGAACCGCACGGCGCACTGGCCGCTCGGGAACCTGTAGGCGGCCCTCAGCGGAAGGCGATGGGCCGTCCGATGGGCGCGCCCAGCACCTCGCCCTCGCGCATCACCACATGGCCCCGCACCACCGTGCCGACCGGCCAGCCCTGGCAGCGATGGCCGGCGAAGGGCGTCCAGCCGCAGGGGCTGGCGATCCAGTCCTCGGTGATCTCGCGGCTTGCGGCCATGTCCACCAGGGTGAAGTCGGCGTCGTAGCCCATGGCGATGCGGCCCTTGTTCACCGCGCCATAGACGCGGGCGGGCCCGGCCGCCATCAGGTCGGCGAGGCGCAGCAGGCTCAGCCGGCCCTGGCTCACATGGTCGAGCATCAGCGGCACGAGGGTCTGCACGCCCGTCAGCCCTGCGGCCGTCTCGGGCCAGGGGCGTTCCTTGGCCGCGCGGCTGTGCGGGGCGTGGTCGCTGCCCACCACGTCCACCGTGCCGTTGCGCACCGCCTCCCAGGCGGCCTCCAGGTGACGGCGGTCGCGGATGGGGGGGTTCATCACCGCATAGCCGCCCAGCCGCTCATAGGCCTCGTCGGTCTGGGTGAGGTGGTTGAGCAGCACCTCCACCGTGCAGATGTCGCGGTAATCGGCCAGGTAGGCCAGCTCCTCGGCGGTGCTGACGTGCAGGATGTGGGCCGGCCGGCCGGTCTTGCGCGCCAGCGCCATCAGCCGCTTCGTGCCCAGCAGCGCGCATTCCACATCGCGCCAGACCATGTGGTTGCGGTGCGGCTGGCCGGTATGGAACTCCCCCTTGCGGGCCTGCAGGCGATACTCGTCCTCCGAGTGGTAGCAGACGCGGCGGCGGCCGGAGCGCATCACCGCCTCCAGGCTCGCGTCGTCCTCGACCAGAAGATCGCCGGTGGAGGAGCCGGCAAAGACCTTGATGGCGCAGACGTTCGGCTCCGCCTCCAGCGCGGCGAGATCGGCGATGTTGCGCTTGGTCGCGCCGACATAGAGGCCCATGTCGCACCAGGCCCGGCCCTGGACGTGGCGGCGCTTCCAGGCGAGCTGGGCGGAATCCGTGATGGCGGGGCTGGTGTTGGGCATGTCGAACACCGCCGTCAGCCCGCCCAGCACGGCGGCCCTGGTGCCGGTGGCGATGGTCTCCACCGCCGGGTCGCCGGGCTCGCGCAGGTGCACATGGGCGTCGATCAGCCCGGGCAGCACGTGCAGGCGGACGCAGTCCAGCTCCTGCGCGGCCTCGGCGCGGCGCAGATCGCCGAGGGCGGCGATGCGCCCCTCGCGCACGCCGATGTCCAGCGGCTCGATCGCCCAGGGCAGCACCACCTGGCCGCCGCGCAGGATGAGGTCGTAACGGGCCATCTCCGCCTCCTTCGCTCGCGCGCAGTCTGGCACCGCGGCGCGGGGCTGGACAGGCGGGCGGATCGGGGCGAACTCGGCTGGGATGGGCTCCGCATCCCGCCGCCGGGGAGGAAACCCGGCGAGCGGCGGGCGCCCGCGGGGTCGCGGGGAGAAATGATCCGGGCGCCCGCGGAATCCACGTCCGTCCTAACGGATTGTCGGGAGAAGCGCGAGAAAGCCATGGTGCAGCCGCGGGCAAGGCGCCCGGCGAGCCGATGGCAAAGGATGCCGCCATGTCCGTCTCGCTGCTGACCGCCGCGCGGATCCGCGCCCTCTCGAGCACCGCCGTCCAGGCGCTCACGGCGACGCAGATCGGGCAGATGACCTCGACGCAGATCGGTGCGCTGTCGAGCACCGGGGTCAGCGCGCTCTCGACCACGCAGATCGAGGCGCTGAGCACGACGCAGGTGCGCGGTCTGACCACCCACCCAGCTCTCCGCCCTTTCGGCCACTGACAACTGACATCGGCGAGTTCTCCACCACCCAGCTCCGCGCCCTCGGCACCGCCCAGATGGCGGCGCTGACGGCGACGGCTGTGGCGGGCCTCAGCACCACGCAGATCTTCTCCTTGCTCACCACCCAGGTGGGTGCGCTGTCCACCGCCGCCTTCGCCGCGCTCGACACCACCCAGGTCGCCGCCCTCTCCACCACACAGATCGCAGGCCTGCGCACCACGCAGGTGGCCGCGCAGACCAGCACCGACATCGGCGAGTTCGCGGCCAGCCAGCTCGGCCCCCTGGGCTCCAGCATGATCGGGGCGCTGAGCACCACCACGGTGGCCGCGGTGAGCACCACCGACATGTCGGCCCTCACTGCGCTGCAGATCGGCGGTTTCACCGCCTCGCAGATCGGGGTTCTGACCACCACCAACATCCGCGCGCTCGACGCGACCCAGCTCGGCGGCTTCACCGCGACCCAGGTGGCGGCCATGAACAACGAGCAGGTCGAGGCCTATCTGGGCGTCTGAACGCCCGTCTGAAGGGAGGACAGGATGTCCCTCGCCATCGCGCCCAGGACGGGCGTCGCCTCGCTGACCGAGATCGTCGCCGCCGGCACCGAGCTGACCTCTCAGGGCCGCGGCGCGGAGGCGGAGGCGCTGCACCGCGGCTGGATCGCGGCCAATCCAGCGCATCCGCAGCTCTATGTCGCCCATTTCAACCATGCCTGCCAGCTCACGGCGCTCGGCCGGGCGGGCGAGGCGATCCAGTCTCTGGCCGCCGCCCTGGGCCTCAAACCCGATTTCCTGCCCGCGCGCATCAACCTCGGCGGGCTGATGGAGCGCAGCGGCGCGCCGAACGAGGCGCTGCGCCACTGGCAGGCGGTGGCCGAGCGGCTGGTCGCCGTCAACGGGCAGTCCATCGGCTACAAGCTCGCCGCGCTGCGCCAGACCGCGCGGCTGCTGACGGAGCACCGCCGCCTCGCCCCGGCCGAGGCCGCGCTGCGCCAGTGCCTGGAGCTGAACCCGCAGCAGCGCGACGTGATCGAGCAGCTCGTCTCCGTCCGCCTCGCCCAGTGCGCCTTCCCGGTGCTGCAGGGGCCCGAGGGTGTGGACCGCGCCCCGCTGCTCCGGAACATGAACCCGCTCTCGGCGCTGTGCCTCGCCGATGATCCGCTGCTGCACCTCGCGCTCGGCGCCGACTACGCGCGCCATCTGGTGAAGGACGCCGCGGACCTGCACGCGAGCGACCGCCGCGACGCCCCCATCCCCGCGCAGCGGCGGCTGCGCGTGGGCTATGTCTCCTCCGACCTGCGCGCCCACGCGGTGGGCACCCTGCTGGTCGAACTGTTCGAGCTGCACGACAGGAAGCGCATCGAGCTCTTCGCCTACTCTTCCCGCCCGGCCGCCAGCGGCGCGATGCACGAGCGCTTCCGCGCCGCCGCCGAGCACTGGGTGGACATCTCTGCGATGAGCGACGCCGAGGCCGCGGCCCGCATCGCCGCCGACGGGATCGACATCCTGGTGGACGTGAACGGCTACACGCGCGATGCGCGCGCGGGCGTCTTCGCCCGCCGCCCCGCGCCCGTGCAGGTCAACTGGCTCGGCTATCCCGGCTCGCTCGGCACGCCGCATCACCATTACATCATCGCAGACGAGGTGATCATCCCGCCCGAGCACGAGCGCTTCTGTTCCGAAACGGTGCTGCGCCTGCCCTGCCACCAGCCAAACGACCGCCAGCGCGCCATCGGCCCGCGCCCCAGCCGCTCCGAGGCCGGCCTGCCGGAGCAAGGCTTCGTCTTCTGCTGCCTCAACGGTTCGCAGAAGCTCACCCGGTTCACCCTGGCCCGCTGGGCCGCGATCATGCGCCGCGTGCCCGGCAGCGTGCTGTGGCGGCTCGACAACGGCGAGGAGATGCGCGCCAGCATCACCGTCTTCCTGGAGGGCCAGGGCGTCGCGCCGCCCCGCCTCGTCTTCGCGCCCAAGATTGCCAACCCCGACCACCTGGCGCGCTGTCCGCTCGCCGACCTGTTCCTCGATTCCGCGCCCTATGGGGCGCACGCCACCGCCTCGGACGCGCTGTGGATGGGCGTGCCGGTGCTCACCTTCGCCGGGCGCAGCTTCACCGCCCGCGTCTGCGCGAGCCTGGTGCGCGCCGCCGGCCTGCCGGAGCTGGTGGCGGAGGGGCCGGCCGGCTTCGTGGAGCACGCCGTGGCCCTGGCCACGGCCCCGGAGGAGCTGGCCGCGCTGCGCGCCCGCCTCGCCGCGCAGCGCGAGGGGTGCATGCTGTTCGACATGCCCCGCCTCGCCCGGGCGCTGGAGGGGCTGTTCGAGGAGATGGCCCGCCGCCACCGCGCCGGCCGCACCCCGCAGCCCGATCTCTCCAACCTTTCCCACGACCTCGCCGCCGCCTGCGGGCTCGATCACGAGGGCGAGGAGATGGCGGCCCGGCCCGATTACGAGGGGCTCTACCGCGCGCGGCTCGAGCGGCTGCACGCGCGCGAGCCCATCGCGGCGGATAGGCGGCTGTGGACCCCGCCCGCGCCGGCGCGGGCGGCAAGAGAGCGTTAACCGGACGGGCGGAGAGTGGTGGGCGTCACCAGCCAAAAGGGCTCTCGACCACGCGCCACCTCCGCCCCCGCATCCTGGTCACCGGCGGCGCCGGCTTCCTCGGCTCGCATCTGTGCGAGCGCCTGCTGCGCGACGGCGCCAGCGTGCTCTGCGTGGACAACTTCTTCACCGGCACGCGCGAAAAGGTGGAGCACCTGCTCGGCCATCCCCATTTCGAGGTGATGCGCCACGACGTCACCTTCCCGCTGCATGTGGAGGTGGAGGCGATCTACAACCTCGCCTGCCCGGCCTCGCCCGTGCACTACCAGCGCGACCCGGTGGCCACCACCAAGGTCTCGGTGCTGGGCGCGCTGAACATGCTGGGCCTGGCCAAGCGCCCGCGGGCGCGCATCCTGCAGGCCTCCACCAGCGAGTCTACGGCCACCCGGAGGTGCACCCCCAGCCGGAGAGCTATGTGGGCCATGTGAACCCGATCGGCCCGCGCTCCTGCTACGACGAGGGCAAGCGCTGCGCCGAGACGCTGTTCTTCGACCACCACCGCCAGCATGGCGTGGACATCCGCGTGGCGCGCATCTTCAACGCCTACGGGCCGCGCATGCACCCCAATGACGGGCGGGTGGTGTCCAACTTCATCGTGCGGGCGCTGACCGGCCGGCCCATCACCCTCTACGGCGACAGCAGCCGGACGCGCTCCTTCTGCTACGCGGACGACCTGGTGAACGGGCTGGCAAGGCTGTTGGAGAGCGAGGCGGCGGCGGCCCAGCCGGTGAACCTCGGCAACCCCGAGGAGTACAGCGTGCGCGCCCTGGCCGAGGAGGTGATGGCCATCGCGGGCGCCGCCGCCCCCCTCATGCACCGCCCGCTGCCGCAGGACGATCCGCGCCAGCGGCGGCCCGACATCAGCCGCGCCCGCGCCCTGCTGGGCTGGGCGTCCGCCATCGGCCTGCGCGAGGGGCTGGAGCGCACGGTCGCCTATTTCCGCCGCCACGCGAACCGCTGGGGCCGGGAGGTGCTCGCCGCCGCTTGAGCCCGCGGCGGTTCCGCGCCGGCCCATCCTGCGCTAGCCCCGGGGCGTGCTCACGCCTCGCCCCGCCCTGCCGCTGCTCGTCGTCCTCGCCATCCTGCCATTCGGGGCGGTGCTGCAGTTCCGCGCCATCGCCCCGGGCGCGACGGTCGCGCTGCTGCTGACGGTGCTGGCCGCGCGGGCGGCCAACGGCCGCTGGCCCTGGCCGCGCGGGGCGCTGCCCGTCGCCGCGCTCGCGCTCACGGGGCTGCTCACCCTCTCCGCCCTCTGGGCCCCGGAGCCCTTCCGGGTCCTGGACCTCGGGCTGCGGCTGTCGCTGTTCCTGCTGCTCGGCGCGATGGCGGCGAGGGCGCTGTCGGAGGCGCCGGCCGAAGGCCTCGCGCCCCTTCCCTGGGTGCTGGCGGGGGGGCTGGCCGCGGGGGCCATCGCCGCGCTCGCCGACTACGCCTCGGGCCATGCGCTGCGCGCCGCCGTGCGCGGATGGTCGGAGATTCCCTGGCGCATCGTCTTCGGGCTCAAGCCGGCCGTCTCGGTGCTGGCGGTGCTGCTGCCGCTTGCGGTCTTCGCCCCCGCCCTGCCGCGGCTGCTGCGGGCGGGGATCGCCATGCTCGGCCTCGCGGTCGCCTTCGCCCTGCCGGCGGAGTCGGCGCGCCTCGCCCTCGTCGCCGGCCTTCTCTTCGGCCTCGCCGCCCAGGCCGCGGGTCCGTGGGTGGCGCGCGCCCTGGGGGGGGCGCTGGCGATCGGGGTGCTGGCCGCGCCGCTGTTCATGGCGGGGGCGCTGGCGCTGCTGCCCTCGCTCGAGCGCCTGCCCCCCTCCGCCGCCCATCGCGTGCTGACCTGGGATTTCGTGCTGGAGCGCATCGCCGAGAAGCCCCTGCTGGGCTGGGGGGCGGAGGCGAGCCGCGTGATCCCCGGCGGGCGCGACGGCTTCGGGGAGGCGCGCCTGTCGCGCTTCGGCCTGACCAGCGAAGCCAGCCGCGCCTGGTTCGCCCGGCCCGAGGCGCATGCGCTGCCGCTGCACCCCCACAACATGCCCCTGCAGATCTGGCTCGATCTCGGCCTGCCCGGCGCGCTCGCGGGGGCAGTGCTGGCCTGGCTGCTGGGGGCCGCGGCGGCGCGCGCCCGCCCGCACCCCGCCGCCACCGGCGCCTTCGCGGCGGCCATCGTCGTGGGCCTGCTGAGCTATGGCGCCTGGCAGGAGTGGTGGATCGGGCTGATGCTGCTCCTCGCCGCCGCCATCGCGGCCGGCGCCCGCCTCACTTCTGGAAGGGGTTGAGCCGCTTCAGCCAGAGCTGCAGCCTGCCGCGGTTTTCCTTGCGGTCCAGCGCCTCCTGCGAGATCAGGAAGGTGGTCTGGATCACGAAGCGTTCGCCCGCGAAGGGCGGGTGGCCGTGCCAGGAGTTCTCGGTGCGCTTGAAGGCGAAGAAATGCCCCGAGAGCGGCGGCACCTCGGTCACGTAGTCGTCCATGTCGCGCTCGTTGCGCAGCACGCGGATGCAGCCGGCGCTCGTTCGGTCCCACTCCGCGTTCAGGTAGAGCAGCGCGGTGCAGATCTTGGACTTGCTGTCGTTGTGGATCGGCCCGTCCGAGAGCTGCGAGAGGCGGCGCACCGTGATCATGCGCGGCTTGTCGGTCAGGTCGAGGCCGAGCTTCTCCGACAGGATTTCGGCCAGCTCAGAGCTCTCCAGGTCGCGCAGGATGGCGTCGTAGGCGCCCTGCCGCGGCAGCTTCGAGGAGGGCAGGTAGCCGGATTGCTGGATGGCCGGGTAGTCGGCGCGGATGGCGGCCGCCTGCTCCTCCGTCACGCAGCCGGAGGCGACGATGTGCGGATAGGGGTCGGTGCGCGCGGGCGCGGCGCGCAGCGCGTCGAAGTTGAACAGGCGCGCGCCGGGCTGGGGCTGGAAGCCGTCCATGGATCGCCTCCTTCGGAACCGCGCCCGGCCTACTCCCGCGCGGGCGGCGGCGCAAGCAAGGCCTCGTAGCGGGGCAGGATCCGCTCCCACAGGAAGCCCGCGCGCACCCGGGCGGCGGCGGCCTCGCCCATGGCGCGGCGGCGGGCGGGGTCGTCGAGCAGCGCCGCCAGCCCCGCCGCCACCGCCGCCGGGTCCGCCCCGTCGCAGAGCAGCCCGGTGACGCCATGCTCCACCGCGTCCTCCGCGCCGCCCTCGCGGCCGGCGAGGGAGGGGCAGCCATGCCAGGCGGCCTCGAGATAGACGATGCCGAAGCCCTCCACCGAGGCGCCCTCGCGCCGCGCGGGCATGGCGAAAAGGTCGGCCTCGGCCAGCAGCGCGGCCTTCTCCTCCTCGTCCACCCGGCCGAGGAGATGCACCCGCCCCTCCACCCCGGCCGCGCGGATGTGCTTCTCGAGGCGCGGCCGGTCCTCGCCCTCACCCGCGACGGCATAGGCGAGGCCGGGATGGCGCGCGGCGAGCCCGGGCAGCGCCGCGATCACCCGGTCTATCCCCTTGCGGTCCTCGAGGCGCGCGAGGGTGGCGATCAGCGGCCCCGGCCCGACCCGCGCGCGCAGCCGCGCCCGCGCCTCGGCCGAGGGGTCGGGCTGGGGCGCGATGGGCGGCGGGATGATCTCCACCCGCGCCCCCGGCGCGAGATGGGGCGCGAGCTGCGCCGCCGTGTGGCGCGAGTTGGCCACCACCACCGTCGCCTTGGCCAGCGCCCGACGGATGCGGAAGGCCCGGCGCGGCGAGGGGCGGGGCGGGAACTCCATGCCATGCGCCAGCACGATCACCGGCGCGCGGGTGGCGGGCAGGATCAGCGCGCTCTTCCAGGAGTCGCAGATCACGCCGCGCAGCGCGGGGTCGCGCAGCAGGGGGCGCATGGCCCAGGCCTTCATCCAGGAGCGGAAGGGCCAGAGCGCGGCGAAGCGGTGCAGCCCCGCATAGGGGTGGCCCGAGAGCTCGGCGAGGCCGCGGCCGCGGATGCGATGGGCGAAGACATGCACCGGCTCGCGCGCCGCCAGCCGCTCCGCGAGGCCGCCCATCAGCACGGGAATCCCCCCCGTGTCGGGCGGGAAGTTGTGGGTGGCGACGAGGATCACGCCGGGTCCTTCGCCGGTTCGGGCGCGGGGACGAGCAGCGCTTCCGCCGCCTGCACCACCTGCGCCACCCCGAGGCGGTGCATCGGCGTCGCGCCCGGCGGCCCCTTGGCCAGCACGGCGCGCGCGCGCGGGCCCACCGGCGCGTATTCGCTCGCGAGGGTCGGGCCGAACAGGCCGAGGGTGGGCGCGCCGCAGGCGGCGGCGAGGTGCATCAGCCCCGAATCATTGCCCACATAGAGCGCGGCGCGGGAGAGCACCGCCGCCACCTCGGCCAGCGAGGCGAGCCGCCCCACGAGGTCCAGCGCCCCGGGCAGGGCGGCGAGCAGGGGGGCGGCCATCTCGCGCTCCTGCGCGCCCGGCCCGCCCAGCACCGCCACCGCCGCCCCCGCCAGCACCCCGCCCGGGGCGGTCAGCGCCTGGGCAAGCTGGACGAAGCGCTCGGCGGGCCAGATCTTGCCGCAGCCGCTCGCCGTGGGCCCCAGCACGAGCAGCCTCCCCCCGGGCAGCAGCGGCGCCACCGCCGCCGCATCCTCGGGCGCGAACCAGGCCACTGGGCGCGGCGCGGGGGTCACGCCCAGCGTCTCGGCGATGTGCAGGATGCGGTGGCCCGGCCGCCGCCCGCCGCGCTTGATCGCCCGCCGCCGCGCCGGCACCGTCCAGGCGAAGGCCGAGCCGCGCAGATCCACCACCAGGTCCCAGCGGCGGAAGGCGGTGGCGAGCCACAAATCCCGCCAATGCCGGGCGAGGCCGCGCTTGACCATCACGATGGTCCGTTCCCGGTTGGGCATGCGCGCGAAGAGCCCCTCGGCGATCGGCCCGCAGGCGATGGTGATCCGCGCCTCGGGATGGGTGCGGAGCAGATGGTCGAGCAGCCCGGTGGAGAGCACGGCGTCGCCGAGCCGGGTCGAGGTGATGAACAGGATGCGCACGCGCGCCGCCTAGCACGCCCGGCCTTGAGGCGGGAGCGCCGCCGCCCGATATCCCCGCCATGCCAGTCGCCATCCTGCCGGACCGCGCCCTGATCGCCGTCACGGGCGAGGACAGGGTCCCCTTCCTCCAGGGCCTTCTCTCCAACGACGTCACCCGCGCCGCCGAGGGGGTGTGGGCCGCGCTGCTGACGCCGCAGGGCAAGTGGCGCGCCGATGTCTTCATCCATGAGCGCGAGGGGGCGCTCTGGCTCGATGCCGAGGCGGGGCAGGCGGAGATGATCGCCGCCCTGCTCACCCGCTTCCGGCTGCGCGCGCGCGTGGCCATCGCCCCCGCTCCGGGCCGGGTCTGGGCCGGCTGGGGCGGGGCGCCCATGCCGCCCTCGGCCTTTCGCGACCCCCGCCACCCCGAGGCGGGTTGGCGCGGCCCCGCCCCGGAGGGCGCGCAGGCGGACAGCGACGAGGCCGCCTATGACGCCCATCGTCTCGCGCTCGGCCTGCCGGATGGCTCGCGCGATCTGGAGTCGGAGGCGACGGTGCTGCTCGAGGCCGGCTTCGACGAACTCAACGGCGTCTCCTGGACCAAGGGCTGCTACATGGGCCAGGAGCTGACGGCGCGGACGAAGTATCGCGGCCTGGTCAAGCGCCGCCTCGTGCCGGTGCGGGTGGAGGGCCCGCTGCCGCCGCGCGGCGCCCCGATCCGCGGGCCCGGCGGCGAGGCCTGGGGCGAGATGCGCTCGGGGCGCGGCGCGCGGGGGCTCGCCCTGCTGCGGCTGGAGGCGTTGCGGGCGGGCGCGCCGCTCGCCTGCGGCGAGGCGCGGCTGACGCCCGAGATTCCCGCCTGGATGCGCCTGCCCGAGCCGAGCCATGCCTGAGCCGGACGACCGTCACGGCCCCGGGGTGCGCGTGCCCCCGCCCGTCTGGGCGGGGGCGGCGCTGGCCGCCGCCTGGCTGCTGCAGCGGCTGCTGCCCGTCCAGCTCGGCCCGCCGGCGCCGGGGCTCGGCATGGCGCTGATCCTCCTCGCCTTCGCCTGGGTGGGCTGGGCGCTGCTCGCGCTGGTGCGGGTGGGCAACGACCCGCGGCCCGACCGGGAGGATGCCGCCCTGGTGACCGGCGGGCCCTACCGATTCGGGCGGAACCCCATCTATCTCGGCTTCGTCATGGTGCTGGCCGGGGCGGCGCTGAGCTGGGGCACGCTCTGGGCCTGGCTGGCGGTGGGGGCGCTGTTCCTGGCGTTGGATTTCGCCGTGGTGCGGCGCGAGGAGGCCTATCTCGCCCGCCGCTTCGGCGACGCCTATGCCGAATACCGCCGCCGGGTGCGGCGCTGGATGTAAGGGCTCCTTAAGCGCCCCGGCCGGAGAAGGGGGGTGTGGAACCCGTCAGCGCCTTCGGCGGCGTCACCGCCGCCCGCCCCCGCCAGAGCGCCGCCACGGGCCGCTTCGACCTCGCCCTCGCCCGGGCGAGCGAACCGCGGCCCCATCCCGCCCGCCCGCTCTCGGGCATCGGCC
>JBKBSR010000369.1:0-2873 GCA_046291055.1 Roseococcus sp. | reverse complement strand
CGCCGACCAGGAGCGCCTTCGTGACCTACGTCGTCACCGAGAACTGCATCAAGTGCAAGTACATGGACTGCGTGGAAGTCTGTCCGGTGGACTGCTTCTACGTCGGCGAGAACATGCTGGTGATCCACCCCGACGAGTGCATTGACTGCGGCGTGTGCGAGCCCGAATGCCCCGCCGAGGCCATCCTGCCCGACAGCGACGACCGCGCGACCCCTTGGGTGGAGATCAACCGCAACTTCGCCCAGTCCTGGCCCAACATCACCCGCAAGGGCGAGCCGCCGGCCGATGCCGACGAGTGGAAGGGAAAGCCGGGCAAGAAGGCGCTGCTGAGCCCCAACCCGGGCAAGCCCTGAGGCGGCCCGCGCCCGTGCGGGCCGGCGCGGCGCGCAGGGCGGCATGACCCTGCGCTGGGACGTGCTGGCCGCCATCCTCGCCATGGCGGGCGCGACCTATCTGCTGCGCGCGGGCGGTTACGCGCTGCTGCGCGCCACCCGCCCGCCGCCCTTCGTGCAGGCGATGCTCACCTACCTGCCCGGCTGCATCTTCGTCGCTTTCGTCACGCCGGCGCTGGTGGCGGGCGGGCCGCGCCAGTGGCTGGCGGCCGCCTGCGTGGCGGGGGTGATGATCGGCACGCGCAGTTACGCGCTCGCCATACTGGGCGGGGTGGCGGCGCTGTGGCTGCTCATGCTGGCGCCGCCGTAGCCGCGGGCGCGCCGACCACCAAAGCGGTCGAGAGGTTGGTGTTGCACAGTGGCAGCCCCTCCGCGTCGGCGAGCTGCTTGGTGCGGCGGGTTGATTTCCGCACCACCGCCCAGCGGCGCGCGGGCGGCGTCATGATGCGCGCGCGCACCACTACGCCCGTCTCGGTCAGCCGGTCCACGCCCAGCACCTCGAGCGGCGCGAGGAGTTGCGGCGCCCAGGCCTCGTCCTCGCGCATCTCCTCGCCCACCCGGCGCAGCAGCATCACCGCCTCGTCCGTGTCGGCGCGGTGGTCGAGCGCGAGGTCCACCACGGCGTAGCCGAAGTCGCGCGTCTGGTTCGTCACGGTCGTCACCGCGCTGAAGGGGATGATGTGCACCGAACCGTCCAGCGCGCGCAGCTTGATGGAGCGGATGGAGAGCTGCTCCACCGTGCCGGTGAGGCCGCCCACCGTCACCGTGTCGCCCACCGCCACCGCATCCTCCAGCAGCAGGAAGATGCCGGTGATCACGTCGCGCACCAGGGTCTGGCTGCCGAAGCCGATGGCGAGGCCGACCACGCCCGCGCCGGCCAGCAGCGGCGCGACGTTGATCCCGATCTCGGAGAGGGTGGTCAGCCCCACCACCACCAGCAGCAGCGCGGCCAGCGCGGTGCGCAGCATGGGCAGCAGGGTGCGCACCCGGGCGCTGCGCGCGGCCGAGCCGTCCTTGGGCAGCGCGTTCAGGTGGCGCTGGATGCCGGCGTTGGCCAGCTCCCAGATCAGCAACGCCACGCCCATGGTGCTCGCGATGGTCAGCAGCGCCGAGACGACGCGCCCGCCCCAGCGGCCGGGCTGGAACCAGGCGAGGGAGTTGAGCCCCCACACCTCCAGCAGCGCCACCAGCGTCGCGGCGAGGATGAGGCCCGAGACGGCCCCCTTCAGCACCGGCAGGTAGCGGTTGGCGCGGGCCTCCAGCCCCGGGTTCCGCTTCGCCAGATCCTCGCTGATGGTGAAGGCGCGGATCAGCCAGCGGCGCATCAGCTCGTCCGCCAGCTTGCCCACCCCGACGACGACGACACTGGCGAGGGTGGAGGCGGCCAGCCGCTCGAAGCCGCGCTCCACGTCCAGCGCCCAGACCGTCCAGGCCGCGAGCAGCCAGAGGATGACGGCGATGTGCCACACCTGGGCGAGCTGGGTGCGCGCCGCGCGCAGGAAGCGGCGGGTGGCGTCGGGCGCGTCGCCCTCGCGCAGCTCGGGCGCATCGAGCAGCCCGGCCACGGCGGCGCGGTTCTGCAGCACGATCACGGCGATCATGGCCGAGATGACGAGCAGCCCCGCGCGCCAGATGCCGTCCTGCGCGCCGAGCGGCAGGCCGAGCAGCCCCGCCGTGGCCGAGGCGACATAGAAGCCCGCCGCCGTCAGCGCCAGGCGGCGCGTCCAGACCATGGCGTAGGCCGCCGTCTCGTCCGTGCAGCGGATCAGGCGCAGCCGCGCCAGATCGGGGGCGAAGACGAGGCGCGCGGCCGCCATCACCAGCCGCGCCACCATGTAGGAGACGACCACCGCCTCCATGATCAGGCGGTTGGAGGGCCAGATGGCGTAGAGGCCGATCACGGCGAGCCCCGCGAGGCCGAAGCCGGCCACCGGCACGAGATCGAGCGCGAGGTGGCCCAGGATGTAGGGCAGCCGCCGCAGGCCCTGCAGCGGCCCCTGCACCGCCGCGCTGCGCTCCTCCAGCCATCGGTAGGGGCGGCGCAGCAGGAAGCGCAGCAGCCGCTCGGCCAGCAGCCCGGCGAGCATCACGAGGCCGAGCTTCCAGCTCAGCGCCAGCACCTGCTGCTGCAGCCGCTCGTCGGTGGTGATCCGGCCGAACCAGACGCGCACCCCCTGCAGCTCCGTCGCCGAGGAGATGGCGGCGAGCAGTTGCAGCGCGGCGGCGGAGAGCCGGTCGGCGAGGCCCTGGACGATCTCGGCGGGGACGGGCAGCTCCTCGGGGCGCGGCTCGGCGGGGGTGGGCGCGGGGGCGGCGGCTTCCGCCTCGGCGGGGCGGCCCGCCTCCAGGGCGCGAATCAGGGCGGCGCGGCGGGCCTCGTCGCGCAGGATCTCGAGCAGCACTGCGAGTTCGGGCGAGAGGGCGGGCGCGGCGGGGGCCTGGGCCGGGGCCGGGGCGGCGGCGGGCGGGGGCGGCGCGGCC
>JBKBSR010000368.1:0-2893 GCA_046291055.1 Roseococcus sp. | reverse complement strand
CGGGCGGTGGCGGCGCCGGGGGCGGCGCGGCGGCCGCGACGGGTGCGGGCGCGACGGGAAGCGCATCGGGGACGGGTTCGGGGGCGGGCGGAGGTTCAGGCGGGGGCGGGGCGATGACCGCGGCCGGCGGCGGGGCGGGCGAATCGGGCAGTGGCGGCAAGGCGGCCAGGGCCAGCCCGGAAGGCGGCGGCGGAAGAAGTGGCGGCGGCTCGGGCGCGGCGGGGGCCTGGGCGGTGGGCGCGGTGGCGGGAAACGCCTCCTCCTCCGCCGCGGCAGCCTCCTCCCCTGGCGCGCTGGCTTCCGCCGGGCTCGCCCAGGCCAGGGCGATGGCGACAGGCCCGGCCGGCGGGGGCGGCGCGAGGCCGCGCGGCAGGGCGAGGGCGGAGAGGAGCAGCCCGTGCAGCGCGAGCGAGGCGAGCCACACCGCCCGGCGCGGCGCGGGCGCGGCGGCGTGGAGTGGAGGGCGCGGGGCGGGAACCGGGGGCGGCACGGCGTCCAGTCATGGCCCCCCGGCCAGCTATTTGCAAGTGACTCGCATTCGCGGCTTGGCCGCGCTACTCCACCGTCACGCTCTTCGCCAGGTTGCGCGGCTGGTCCACGTCCGTGCCCTTCAGCACCGCCACATGGTAGGCGAGAAGCTGCACCGGGATCGCGTGCAGGATCGGCGCGGCGAAGGACCCGGCGTGCGGCAGCACCACCACGCGCTCGGCGAAGCGCGAGAGCGCCGGCGCGCCCTCGGCGTCGGTGAAGGCCATGATGCGCCCGCCGCGCGCCGCCGCCTCCTGCAGGTTGGAGGCCGTCTTCTCGAAGAGCGGCCCCGAGGGGCAGAGCGAGATCACGGGCACCTGATCGTCGATCAGCGCGATGGGCCCGTGCTTCATCTCGCCCGCCGCATAGCCCTCGGCGTGGATGTAGCTGATCTCCTTCAGCTTCAGCGCGCCCTCCAGCGCGATGGGGTAGAGGTTGCCGCGGCCGAGGAACAGCACGTCCCGCGCCTTGACCACCTGCGCGGCCATGGCGCGGATGTCGGCGTCGCGCTCCAGCACCGCGGCGGCATGGGCGGGCACTTCCAGCAGCTCCGCCGTCAGCCGCGCCTCCTCCGTCTCGCTCACCGTGCCGCGCGCGCGCCCCATGCCGATGGCGAGCCCCGCCAGCACGGCGAGCTGCGCCGTGAAGGCCTTGGTGGAGGCGACGCCGATCTCCGGCCCCGCCACGGTCAGCAGCGCGGCGTCGGCCTCGCGCGCCATGCTGCTCTCGGCGACGTTCACGATGGCGAGGCAGGTCTGCCCCCGCGCGCGCAGCAGCTTCAGCGCGGCCATGGTGTCCGCCGTCTCGCCGCTCTGGCTGACCAGCAGCGCGGCGCCGCCCTCGGGCAGCGGCGGATCGCGGTAGCGCAGCTCGCTCGCCACATCCGCGTCCACCGGGATGCGCGCGAGCTGCTCGATCCAGTAGCGGCCAACGAGCCCCGCGAGGAAGGCGCTGCCGCAGGCTGTGATGGTCAGGCGCGGGATGGCGGCCGGGTCGAAGGGCAGGGGCGGCAGCACCACGCGGCGCTGCGCGGGTTCGAGATACTGCGCGAGGGTGTCGCCCAGCACCACCGGGTGCTCGTGCAGCTCCTTCTCCATGAAGTGCCGGTAGTTGCCCTTGCCCGTGGGCGCGCCGGAGACGGAGGTCTCGCGCACCGCGCGCTGCACCGGCCGCCCCTCGGCGTCGAAGAAGCGCACCGCGTCATGGTCGAGGATGGCGTGGTCGCCCTCCTCCAGATAGGCGATGCGGCGGGTGAGGGGGGCGAGCGCGAGCGCGTCCGAGCCCACATACATCTCGCCCTCGCCGAAGCCCACGGCGAGCGGCGCGCCCTGGCGCGCGCAGATCAGCAGCCCTTCGCGCCCGGCGAAGATCATCGCCAGCGCGAAGGCGCCGTGCACGCGCCTGAGCGCCGCGGCCGCCGCCTCCTCCGCGCCCATGCCCTCCAGCAGGTGCTGGTCAACCAGGCGGGCGAAGGTTTCCGTGTCGGTCTCCGTCTCGAAGACCTGGCCCTTCGCTTCGAGCTCCGCGCGCAGCTCGGCGTGGTTCTCGATGATGCCGTTGTGCACCACGACCACGCGCTCCGTCCCGTGCGGGTGGGCGTTGCGCGTGGTGGGCGCGCCATGGGTGGCCCAGCGCGTGTGGCCGATGCCGAGCGTGCCGGAGAGGGGCTCGGCCGCCAGGACCGCGGCCAGGCGCTCCAGCTTGCCCTCGGCGCGGCGGCGCTCGATGCGGCCCTCGACCAGGGTGGCGATGCCCGCGCTGTCGTAGCCGCGGTATTCGAGCCGCTTCAGCGCCTCGAAGATCCGCGGCGCCGCCGCCTCGCGCCCCACCACGCCCACGATTCCGCACATGAAGCCTGTTTCTCCCTCGATGGCGAAGGGGGCTTCGATGCCATGACTGGGCGCGCCGCTCCAAGCGGGCGGGGGCGCGACATTTTGTTGCCTCGCGTGTCAGCGCGCGGCGCGCGCGCCCGGCGCCTGAGGGCATCAGATGATGCCATGCCGCACCCGCGCGCTCACCCACTCGCTCGCCAGCACGGTGGCGAGGATGAGGGCGAAGATCACCGTCACCTGCGGCCAGGCCAGCGTGTTGATCGATGCCTCGAGCTGCATGCCGATGCCGCCCGCGCCGACGAGGCCGAGCACCGTCGCCTCGCGAATGTTGATGTCCCAGCGGAACACGGTGATGCCCGCGAAGGCCGGCATCACCTGCGGCACGATGCCCCAGGTGAGGATTTGCGCCCCAGAGGCGCCGGTGGCCGTCAACGCCTCCACCTGGGTGGGGTCTATCTCCTCGATCGCCTCGTAGAGCAGCTTGGCGATGAAGCCGATGGAACGGAGCGCGATGGCGAGGATGCCCGCGAGCT
>JBKBSR010000019.1:0-16735 GCA_046291055.1 Roseococcus sp. | reverse complement strand
CCACCTCACCTTCGCCCTCGACAGCCGCGAGGCGGTGCTGCAGGCCGCCGACGCCTTCCTCGAGGCCGGCGTCTTCATCGAGACGGGCCCGCACAAGCACGCGGTGCAGCAGACCTTCTTCCTCTACGTCTACGAGCCCGGCGGCAACCGCATCGAGGTGGCGCATGCCGGCGCGCGCCTCGTCCTCGCCCCCGACTGGAGGACGATCACCTGGACCGAGACGGAGCGGAAGAAGGGCCAGGCCTGGGGCCTCAAGACCATCGAGAGTTTCCACACCCACGGCACGCCGCCCCTGCCCGGGAAGGGCGCGGCGTGATGCGCCGGCTCCTCGCGCTGCTCCTGCTCTGCGCCGCGCCGGCGCAGGCGCAGTTCGCCGCCCTTCCCGAGGAGGCGCGCGCGGCCATCGCGCGCATCGGCCCCGCCATGGGGCCCGAGGCCGTGGCGGGCACCGCCGCGGCGCTCGCCCCCTTCATCCCGGCCCCCGGCGTCGTCCCGCTGCGCGACCTGCGCTATGGCGCGGATGCGCGCCACCGCCTCGACCTGTTCACGCCCGGCCCCGGGGCGCGGCCCGTGCTCGTCTTCGTGCATGGCGGCGGCTTCGTGGGCGGGGACAAGACGCGCCCGGGCGTCCACTACTACGACAACATCGCCGCCTGGGCCGCCGCGCAGGGCTGGGTGGGCGTGAACATCACCTATCGCCTGGCCCCGCAGCACCCCTTCCCCGCAGCGCGCGAGGATGTCGCGGCCGCCATCGCCTGGCTGCGCGCGAACATCGCGGCGCATGGCGGCGACCCGGAGCGGATCATCCTGATGGGCCAGTCGGCCGGCGCGGCGCATGTCGCGGACTACCTGGCGGCGCACGCCGCGGCGCCCGGCGTCGCGGCGGCGGCGCTGGTCTCCGGGGTCTACGACGTGGCGAGCTATCCGCGCGCCGCCACCACCCGCGCCTATTACGGCGATGACGAGGCGGCGCTCGCAGCACGCTCGGCGCTGCCCGGCCTCGCGCAGCTCTCCATCCCGCTGCTCGTCGCGCGCGCCGGCGACGAGCCCGAGCCCTTCCGCGCGCAAGCCGCGCGCCTGCACGCGGCGCTCTGCGCCGCTCGGGCGCCCTGCCCCGCGATCCTCGAACTGCCGGGCCACAACCACTTCTCCACCGTCTTCGCCATCGGCAGCGCGGACCGCGCGCTGACCGACGCGCTGCTCGCCCTCCTGCCACGCTGAAACACGGAACGTGACCGCATGAGCCAGACCGCCCTCGTCGTCTCCGCCCATTCCGCCGATTTCGTCTGGCGCGCGGGCGGGGCCATCGCCCTGCACGCCGCGCGCGGCTGGCAGGTGACGGTGGTCTGCCTCAGCTACGGCGAGCGCGGGGAGAGCGCGAAGCTCTGGCGCCAGCCGGGCATGACGCTCGAGCGCGTGAAGCAGGAGCGCGAGGCCGAGGCGCGCCGCGCCGCCGAGGTGCTGGGCGTGCACGACATCCAGTTCTGGAATCTCGGCGACTATCCGATCAACCTCACCGACGAGGCCTTCTACCGGCTGGTGGACCTCTATCGCGCCATCCATCCGCGCTTCGTGCTGACCCACAGCAAGGAGGACATCTACAACCACGACCACCCGCGGGTGACCGAGTTCACGCAGCACGCGCGCATCACCGCCCAGGCGCATGGGCACAATCCTGGCCAGAAGGTGCTGGGCGCGCCGCCCGTCTTCCTCTTCGAGCCGCACCAGCCCGAGCAGTGCGGCTGGAAGCCCGACGTGCTGCTCGACATCTCGCCGGTCTGGGAGAAGAAGCGCGCCGCCATCGAGTGCATGGCCGGGCAGGAGCACCTCTGGGAATACTACACCCGCGTCGCCCTGCAGCGCGGCGCGCAGGCCGCGCGCAACAGCGACAAGGCGATCAAGTGGGGCGAGGGATACCAGTCCGTCTTCCCCCATGTGCTGGACAGCCTGGGGTGAGCGCGCTCTCGCTCGCCCTGGGCCGCACGCCGCGCACCGAGGCGCTGCTGGCCGCACCCCCCGAGGGCGTGGCGCCCGTGGCGGTGCGGCCGATCAGCCGCGCCTTCGCGCCCATGCTGCGCGAGGGCCGCTACGACCTGAGCGAGATGGCGATCGCGAGCTTCCTGATGGCCCGCGCCGCCGGCATCCCCGTGGTGCTGCTGCCCTGCGTGCTGGCCGCGCGCGCGCAGGAGGGATCGCTGCTCTGCCGCGCGGATGCGCCGATCCGCGGCCCCGGCGATCTGCGCGGGGCGCGCATCGGCGTGCGCGCCTACAGCCAGACCACCGGCATGTGGCTGCGCGGGGTGCTGGCCGAACGCCACGGCCTCGCGCCCGAGGACATGCGCTGGATCACCTTCGAGGAGGCGCATGTGGCGGGCTTCCGCGACCCGCCCTTCTGCACCCGCGCGCCCGCGGACGCCTCGCTGGAGGGAATGCTGCGCGACGGCGCGCTGGAGGCCGCCATCTTCGGCAACGACGCGCCGGCCGACGCCGCGCTGCGCCCCGTCTTCGCCGACCCGGAGGCCGAGGCCGCCGCCTTCCGCGCCGCGCACGGCGTCACGCCCGTGAACCACCTGCTGATCGCGCGCCGCGAGGTGGCGGAGACGCGCGCCGGGGAGATCGCGCGGCTGCTCGCGGCGCTGGCCGCCTCGGGCGCGGAGGTGACCACGCGCGCGGCCCTCGCCCCCGCCCTCTCCCTCGCCTCGGCCTGGTGCGCGGCGCAGGGGCTGATCCCGCGCGCGCTCGCCCTCGAGGAGATCTGGGCCGGCACGCCCGACCGCTTCGCCTGAGACGGAGGAAACGCCCATGACCACACGCCGCCTTTTCGGCCTCGGCGCGCTCGCGCTGGGCGCCCTTCCCGCCCGCGCGCAGCCCGAGGCGGACTGGCCGACGCGCCCCGTCACCGTCATCGTGCCCTGGCCGCCCGGCGGGCCCACCGACGTGTTCTCGCGCGTGCTGGCCGAGCGGCTGGGCCGCGATCTCGGCCGGCCCTTCGTGGTGGAGAACCGCGGCGGCGCGGCGGGCGCCATCGGCATGCAGGCCGCCGCCCGGGCGCGGCCGGACGGCTACACCATCGTCATCGCGCCGAACAGCACCTACGCCATCGCGCAGCACCTCTACCCCGTGCAGTACGACCAGGAGCGCGACTTCGCCGGCGTCTCGCTGCTCGTCTCCTCGCCGCTGTTCATCCTGGTGCGGGCCGATGCGCCCTATCGCACCCTGGCCGACTACCTGGCCGCCGCACGCCGCCCGGGCCAGCGCATGACGCACGCCATCTCCGGCGTCGGCGCCACCTCCCAGCTCGCCATCGAGATGATGAAGCAGATGGCGGATGTGGAGATCCAGGAGATCGCCTACCGCGGCGGCGGGCCGGCGCTGCAGGCCGTGCTCTCGGGCGAGGCCGGGATGCTGGCCATGCCCGCGGCCGCCGCCATGGCGCAGATCGCCTCCGGCGCGCTGCGCCCGCTCGCCGCCACCACGCGCGCGCGCACGCCCTTCGCCCCCGATGTGCCGACCTTCGAGGAACTGGGCTTCCGCGGCTTCGAGGTGGTGGAGCATGTCGCCATGCTCGCCCCCGCCGGCACGCCCGCGCCGATCCTGCGCCGCCTTCACGCCGCCGCCACCGCCGCGCTGCGCGCCGACGACATGCAGCCGCGCTGGCGGCAGATGGCGCTGAGCGTCGAGGCGCAGCCCATGGACGCCTGGCCCGAGTATGCCCGCGCGGAAAGCGACAAGTGGCGCGACTTCATCCGCGCCCGCGGCATAAGGGTGCAGTGATGCGCCTCGCCCTGATCGGCCTGGGCGAGGTGGGCGGCATCCTGGCGCGCGACCTCGCCGCCCGCGGCACGCCCCTCCTCGCCGCCTACGACATCCGGCAGGGCGCGGCGGACTCCGCCCCGGCGCGCCAGGCGCGCGCCCTCGGCGTGCCGCTCGCCCCCTCCGCGGCCGAGGCGGCGCGCGGGGCGGAGCTGGTGATCTACCCCGTCACCGCCGGCCGCGCGGAGGAGGCGGCGCGCGCCGCCGCGCCCGGCCTCGCGCCCGGCGCGCTCTACATGGACGTGAACTCCGTCTCGCCGGGCACCAAGTCCGCGATCGGCGCGATCGTGGAGGCGGCCGGCGCGCGCTTCCTCGAAGCGGCGGTGATGACGAGCGTGCCGCCGCACGGCATGCGCGCGCCCATGCTGCTCGGCGGGCCGCATGCGGCGGCGGCGCAGCCGCTGCTCGGCGAACTCGGCTTCCAGGCCAGGGTGTTCTCGGAGGAGATCGGCCGCGCCTCGGCGGTGAAGATGTGCCGCAGCGTGATGATCAAGGGGCTGGAGGCGCTGGTGACGGAATGCCTGCTCGCCGCCCGCCACTACGGGGTGGAGCGCGAGGTGCTGGCGAGCCTCGCCGACACGCTGCCGCACCCCGACTGGGCCGGGCAGGCGCGCTACATGATGGGCCGCGCGCTGCTGCACGGCCGCCGCCGCGCCGAGGAGATGCGCGAGGTGGCGCGCACCGTCGCCGAGGCGGGGCTCGCGCCGCTGCAGAGCGCCGCCACCGCCGAGCGCCAGGACTGGGCGGCGGATCTGCGCCAGCGCCTCGCCCCCGAGGCGCTGCGCGAGGCGGATCTCGGCCGGCTGCTCGATGCGCTGCGCAGCGTGCTGGATGCGCCGGCTCAGCGCGCCTCGTAGAGCCAGGCCAGCGCCTCCCGCCACTCGGCCTGGGTCTTGGCCGCCATGATGGCGTTGCGCAGGGCCGCGTGCGCGCCCGCGGGGTGATAGACATGCTCGCCCACGGCGCGGGACTGCAGCACCACCCGCGCCGTGCGCAGCACGCGCGCCTGCTGATAGGCGAGGAGCGCCGCCTCGATCTCGCCGGGCCGCGCGGCGATCTCCCCGGCGAGGCAGAGCGCGTCCTCCAGCGCCATGCAGGCGCCCTGCGCGAGGTATTGCAGGGTGGGGTGCGCGGCGTCGCCCAGCAGCGCGACGCGGCCATCCGTCCAGCCCAGCACCGGGTCGCGGTCGCACAGCACCCAGCGCCGCCAGCCCTCGCCGTGGCGGATGATCTCCTGCGCGGCGGGGTGAAGCTGCGCGAAGCCCGCCATCACCTCCTCGGCGCTGGCGGGCTCGCCGGCCGCGGGGACGGCCGCGCCGTTCTGCGCGGTGACGACGAGGTTGAACAGCCGCCAGCCCGAGAGCGGGTAGTGCACGATGTGGCAGCGCGGCCCCGCCCAGAGGGTGGCGGCGTTCCAGCGCAGCGCCTCGGGCATGCGCTCGGTCGGGATCACGCTGCGCCAGGTGGTGTGGCCCGAGACGCGCGGCGGCCCGTCGCCCACCACCCGCGCGCGCAGCCTTGACCACAGCCCGTCCGCGCCGATCAGCGCCGCGCCGCGCACGCGCTCGCCCGAGGCGAGGATGGCCGTGACCGAGCCCGCATCCTGCGCGTAGTCCAGCACCTCGCTGCCGGTGCGCAGCGCGACCAGCGGGCTCTCGCGGCAGGCGCGCAGGATCACGCCGTGCAGGTCGCCGCGATGGATCACCGCATAGGGGTTGCCGAAGCGGGCGCGGAAGGCCTCGCCGAGATCGATGTGCGCGATCTCCTCGGCGCTCAGCGCGTCCATCAGGCGCAGCCGCTCGATGAACACCGCCATGCCGCGCGCGGTGGCGCCGATGCCCAGGCGGTCGAAGACGTGGAAGGCGTTGGGGCCGAGCTGGATGCCCGCGCCGATCTCGCCGAGCCGCGACGCCTTCTCCAGCACGAGGCAGGGCAGCCCCGCCCGCGCCAGCGCCAGCGCGGCGGCGAGGCCGCCGATGCCCCCGCCCGCAATGATGATGCGCCGCGCCTCGTCCATCGCCGCCCCCAGTTCTTGGTTCTTGGGTGCATGATGCCAGGGACGGGCGCGGGGGCCAGCGGTGCGCATTTCCGTTGCCGCCGCGGCCCGGCGCGCGTTACCGACTCCGCCGGCGGGAGGGGAGAGGACGGGCGAGGCGGAAGGCCGATGGCGAGCGTGGCGGGGATGGCTCGTTGCAGAAGCGGGGCGAAACTGTCTCGCCCGAGGGGCTCGGGCCGCTTCGTGCCTTCTTCAGCAGCGGCGGAACGCGCCTTCGGCGGTCTCCAGCACAAGGCGCCCCGCCCAGGTCGCATCGCTCCCCGTGGTGGCTCCGTGTCGGGCTGATGGTCGCCGGCATGCGGCAAGGCCGTCGAGAGGGATGCCCTTCCACCCGCATGCAATCACGTCGAAAGGAGATGACCGATGACCACGATCTCCATGAATTTTTATGTCGGAGTTGCGAACAGGAGCGAGAACTTCAACCTCGGCGGCTCGAACATTTTTGTGGATGGCGGGGGAGGCGACGATTTCATTTTTACTGATGTTCTAGAGGATTTCATTATTGGAGGACTAGGGGATGATCTTATTGATGGGTTTTTGGATAATGATATAATTTTTGGAGATGAATTCGACCCGATGAGCACGATGGGAGGAGATGATTTCATTATTGCAGGCTTGGGCTCCGACATCGTTTACGGCGGTCCAGGAAAGGATTTCATATACGGAGGCACCAACGCATCCTTGTTCACGCTGACCGAAGAAGGTGACATGTTGTACGGAGAAGCCGGAGACGACGAGATCTGGGGCGGCTACGGCAACAACATCCTCGACGGCGGGGCGGGCAACGACATCCTCTACGGCTTCATGCCGCTCGCCGGCACGGTGAACCTCTCCTCCTATTCGCGAACCATCAACTACACCCACAACGGCATCTCTGACGCGGCCAGCTCGGGAACGGCGACGCGCTCCTTCTCCAGCTCCCTTCCCTCCTCGCATGGCGGCGGCGACGACGTGCTGCGCGGCGGCGACGGCGACGACATGCTCTACGGCAGCGCCGGCGCCGACATCCTCGAGGGCGGGCGCGACAACGACACCCTGGAGGGCGGGCCCGGCGCCGACTGGCTCGACGGCGGCCACGGCACCGACACCGCCACCTACGCCAACTCCTCCGCCGCCGTGGTCGTCCGCCTCGACATCGGCGTCGGCGCAGGCGGCGAGGCGGCGCAGGACATGCTCGTCTCCATCGAGCGACTCATCGGCTCCGCCTTCGCCGACTACCTCATCGGCGGCGCCGTCAACGAAACCCTCCTCGGCATGGCAGGCGACGACTGGCTCTACGGCCAGGGCGGCGCTGATGTGCTGGTGGGCGGCACGGGCAACGACCAGCTCCTCGGCGGCGCGGGCGCCGACGACCTCTACGGCCAGCAGGGCAACGACCAGTTCTGGTTCCTCGCCGCCGATTTCCAGAGCGGCGTCTTCGACCGCATCTTCGACTTCGGCGAGAACCTGGGCGGCGCCAACTTCGACTATCTGCGCTTCGAGGGCCTGCCCGCCGCGGCCCTCACCTTCACCGACTTCGCCGGCTACTGCCTCGTCTCCACCACCACCCTCGCCGGCAGCGGCGGCGTCATCGTCTTCGGCATGACCGCAGCACAGCTCGCCGACCAGATCGTCATCGCCTGAACCGGCGCAGCGGGCCGCGCGCTACTCCACCCGCAGGCCCGCGAAGCGCACCAGCTCCGCATGGGTGCGCAGCTCGCTCGCGAGCAGCGCGGAGAGGCGCTCCGGCCCGCCGCCGATCAGGTCGAGGCCCTGGGCCAGCAGGCGCTCGCGGCTCTCCGGCGCCTCCAGGATGGCGTTCAGCAGCCGGTTCATCGCCTGCACGATCGGCGCGGGCGTGTTCCGCGGCGCCATCACGCAGAACCAGGTGCCGAAGACGAGCTGCGGCATGCCGAGCTCCGCCGTGGTGGGCACATCGGGCAGCACGGGAGAGCGGCGCTCGGAGAGGATGGCGATGGGCGTCACCTGCCCCGCCCGCACCTGCGGCGCGGCGCCGGTGACCAGGTTGAACATCACCTGGATGCGCCCGGTGAACAGGTCGGTGAAGCCCTGCTGGATGCCGGCATAGGGCACATGCACCATCTCCGTACCCGTGGCGCGGCGATACATCTCGCCCGCGAGATGCATGGAGCTGCCATTGCCCGAGGAGCCGAAGGAGAGCTGCCCCGGCCGCTGGCGCAGCAGCGCCGTCAGCTCCTCCAGCGTGCGCACGCCGAGGCCGTTGTTGACCACCAGGATGTTGGGCACGTTGCCGAGCAGCACCACCGGCTCGAAGTCGCGCACCGGGTCGAAGGCGAGGTCGCGGTAGAGGGCGGGGCTGGTCGCCATGGTGCCGGCCCAGGTGAACAGGAAGCTGTGGCCATCGGGCGCGGCGCGCGCCGCGGCGGCGGCGCCCACATTGCCGTTCGCGCCGGGGCGGTTGTCCACAACGGTGCGCTGCGGCAGCCGCTTGTCGAGCTCGAGGGCGAGCAGCCGCGCCAGCGTGTCCGCCGTGCCGGCGCCCCCGGCGGCCGGCACGATCAGCCGGATGGGGCGTTCCGGCCATCCGGCAGGCAGCGGCGCATTCGCCCGCGCCATGGCGGGCGCGCCGGCGAGGCCGGCCAGCATCAGGCGGCGCGAGGGAAAGAGCATGGCGCGGCTCCTCCGACCAGGGCCCGCAGGCAACCGCGCGATTGCGGCGGAAGCCGGGCCGAGGGGCCGCGTGACAGCGCGCGCCCCCGGTGACACAGTGAATGACGCAATGCAGCACAGATCGCGCGCATGAACCAGACGATCCGACCGCAGACCGGCCTCGCCGCCCTGGAGGCGCGCGTGGCGCGCGATCTCGAGATGCTCCAGCTCCCCGCCAAGGAATGGGTTCCGCCGCTGGCGCGCGGCGGCGAGCCGGTGCTGGACGTGGCGATCATCGGCGCGGGCATGTGCGGCATCGCCGCGGCCGGCGCGCTGATCTTCCGCGGCCTGCGCAACATCCGCCTCTTCGACGCCGCAGCCCCGGGCGAGGAGGGGCCCTGGGTGACGGTGGCGCGCATGGACACGCTGCGCTCGCCCAAGACGCTGCCCGGCCCCTGTTTCGGCATCCCCTCCCTCACCTTCCGCGCCTTCTTCGAGGCGCGCGAGGGCGCGGCGGCCTGGGAGGCGCTCTACAAGATCCCCAACGCCGTCTGGCAGGACTACCTCTCCTGGCTGATCCGGGTGCTCGATCTGCCGGTGGCCCACCGCACGCGGCTGCTCGCGCTGACGCCGGAGGAGGGGCTGCTGCGCCTGCGCCTCGCCACGCCGGAGGGCGAGCGCCTCCTGCTCGCCCGCCGCGTGGTGCTGGCCACGGGGCGCGCGGGGGCGGGCGGCCTCGCCTGGCCGGGCTTCGTGCCGCGCGAACTGCGCCCCGAGCGCGCCGCGCATGCCTATGACCCGATCGACTTCGCGCGGCTGCGGGGCCGTTCCCTCGGCGTGATCGGCGGCGGCGCGGCCGCCTGGGACAATGCGGCGACCGCGCTGGAGCGGGGCGCGGCCTCGGCCACGCTCTATGTGCGGCGGGCGCAACTGCCGCAGATCAACAAGGGGCGGGGCAGCGCGGGGCCGGCCTATCTGCAGGGCTGGGACGCGCTGGACCTCGAGCGGCGCTGGCGGCTCATCGCCTATCTGCACGACATGCAGGCCCCGCCGCCGCACGAGACGGTGCATCGCGCCCTGCGCCAGCCGGGCTTTCGCATCGAACTCGCCACGCCCGTCGAGGCGGTGCGCGCCGAAGGCGAGGGCGTGGCGCTGCGCCTGGGCGGGGCGGCGCCGCGCGAGGTGCGGCACGATTTCCTCGTCGTCGGCACCGGCTTCCGGGTGGACATGGACGCCGTGCCCGAGCTCGCCGCCTTCGCCCCGCACATCGCCCGCTGGCGCGATCGCTACCGCCCGCCCCCCGGGCTCTCGCGGCCGGAGATGGAGGCCTTCCCCTTCCTCGGCCCCGGCTTCGAACTCACGCCGCGCGGGCCCGAGGCGCCGGCCGAGCTCGGGCTGATCCACCTGATGAACCACGGCGCCTTCGCCTCGCTGGGCAGCATCGCGAGCGACATCCCCGGCGTCGCAGAGGCCGGGGAGCGCCTGGCGCGCGCCGTGCTGCGCGGCCTCGTGCAGGCCGAATGGCCGGCCATCCGCGCCGCGCTGGAGGCCTTCGACGAGCCGGAGCTGGAGACGACGCCCTTCTTCGTGCCGCGCTAGAGGATGTAGCGCGAGAGATCCGCGCTGGCGGCGAGCGGCGCCACCCGCGCGCGCACCATCTCCGCATCCACGGTGATCGTCTCGCCGCGCCGGTCGGAGGCGGTGAAGCTGATCTCCTCCAGCAGCCGCTCCAGCACGGTGGCGAGCCGCCGCGCCCCGATGTTCTCCACGCTCGCGTTGATCTCGGCGGCCAGATCGGCGAGCGCATCCACCGCATCCTCGGTGAAGCAGAGGGTGACGCCCTCCGTCGCCATCAGCGCGCTGGCCTGCTTGAGCAGAGAGTGCTCGGGCTCGGTCAGGATGCGGCGGAAATCCTCGCGCGTCAGCGCCTTCAGCTCCACGCGGATGGGCAGGCGGCCCTGCAGTTCGGGCAGCAGGTCCGAGGGCTTGGCGAGGTGGAAGGCGCCGGAGGCGACGAAGAGGATGAAGTCCGTCCGCACCGGGCCGTGACGGGTGTTGACGGTGGTGCCCTCGATCAGCGGCAGCAGGTCGCGCTGCACGCCCTCGCGGCTCACGTCGCCGCCGCGGAAGCCGCCCTCGGAGGTGCGGGCGCAGATCTTGTCGATCTCGTCGAGGAAGACGATGCCGTTGTTCTCGGCGTTGCGCACGGCCTCGCGCGTCAGCGCCTCGTTGTCGAGCAGCTTGTCCGCCTCCTCGCGCGTCAGCGCCTCGCGCGCGGCGGCCACCGTCATGCGCCGCGGCCTGGCGGGGCGGCCGAACATGCGGCCCAGCATCTCCTGCATGTTCTGCATCTGGCCCGGGGGAAGGCCGGGCATGTCCATCATGCCGATGGGCGCGCCCTGCGGCTCGCTGACCTGGACCTCGATCTCGCGGCCCTCCAGCGCGCCCTCGCGCAGCATGCGACGGAACTTCATGCGCGTCTCGCCCGAGGCGCCCTCGCCCACCAGCGCGGTGAGCAGGCGCTCCTCGGCGGCGAGCTCGGCCTTGGCCTGCACGCCCTTGCGCGCGGCCTCGCGCGCCTGGACGATGGCGGCCTCCACGAGGTCGCGCACGATGCTCTCCACGTCGCGGCCCACATAGCCCACCTCGGTGAACTTCGTCGCCTCCACCTTGAGGAAGGGCGCGTTGGCGAGCCTGGCCAGCCGCCGCGCGATCTCCGTCTTGCCGCAGCCGGTGGGGCCGATCATCAGGATGTTCTTCGGCACCACCTCCTCGCGCAGCGCCTCGGGAAGCTGCTGCCGCCGCCAGCGGTTGCGCAGCGCGATGGCCACGGCGCGCTTCGCGTCCTGCTGGCCGATGATGAAGCGGTCGAGCTCGGAGACGATCTCGCGCGGGGAGAGGTTCACCGTCTCGACGGGGGCCATGTCATTCATGCCGCGAGGCTTTCCAGGACGAAGTTGCCGTTGGTGTAGACGCAGATGTCGGCGGCGATCCGCATCGCGCGCCGGGCGATCTCCTCCGCCTCCAGCCCCTCGACGGTGAGCAGCGCGCGCGCCGCGGCCAGCGCGTAGTTGCCGCCCGAGCCGATGCCGATCACCGCGTCCTCGGGCTCCAGCACGTCGCCGTTGCCGGTCAGCAGCAGGGAGCGGTTGGCGTCCGCCACCGCGAGCAGCGCCTCGAGGCGGCGCAGGTAGCGGTCGGTGCGCCAGTCCTTGGCGAGCTCGACGCAGGCGCGCTCGAGCTGGTCGGGGAAGCGTTCGAGCTTGGCCTCCAGCCGCTCGAGCAGGGTGAAGGCGTCGGCGGTGGCGCCCGCGAAGCCCGCCAGCACCCGCCCGCCCGCGATGCGCCGCACCTTGCGCGCGTTGCCCTTCACCACCGTCTGGCCGAGCGAGACCTGGCCGTCGCCCGCCATGGCGACGCGCCCGCCCCGGCGCACGCAGAGGATGGTGGTGCCGTGCCAGCCGATGGGATCGTGGTTCGTGTTGCTCATGCGCCCGATGTGGCCCGGCCGGGGCGCTTCGGCAATGCGCGCATGGCGGGGATGCGCCGGGCGGCGCTACGCCTCGATCACCGCCGCCTCGCCCAGATCCACGCCCACCGCGCGCGCCGGCGGCAGCAACGCGAAGTAGCGGCGCGAGACGAGGTCCGACAGCGCGCCGAGGTCGCGCGCCATCTGGCGCAGCACCGGCGGCAGCCGGGCCGCCTCCTGCGCCTGCTCGCGCGCGGCAAGCAGGCGCGGCGTCATGTCCTCGGCCAGCGCCAGCAGGCGCGCCGCCTCGCGCGCGCCGGCGTCCTCGGCATCGCCCGCCACCTCGGCCAGCGCGTCCCGGATGGCCACGAGCTGGAAGGCGAGGCCGCGGGGATTGGCCGCGTCCGCCAGCACGAGATCGAGCGCCGGCGCCGGCTGCAGCACGCCGAGGTAGCGGCTGCGGTAGGTGATGACGGAGTCGCAGAGTTCCAGAACGAGCCGCAGCCCCGCCTCGATGCGCGCGGGCGGCGCATCCAGCGCCACCGCCACCTCGCCCGCCACGGCCTGGGCGCGCTCCACGCGCCGGCCGAGCTCGAGGAAGAGCCGCGCGCCGCCGCGCACCATGTTCTCGCTGGTCACGCCTGCCAGCGCGGTGGCGAAGCGCAGCGCCGGGATGAGCGCGCGGGAGAGCTCGGGCAGCTCGGGCGGCGCGTTGTCCAGCGCCTCCTCGGCGGCGCGCAGGGTCTGGGTGAAGGTGGCGTGCATGTCGGCCGTCAGCCGGTCGCGCACGGATTCCACCAGCGCCCCGATGCGGTCGAGCAGGCCGCGCACCGCAGGCCGGGCGCTGCGCTGCAGCGCCTCCGCCAGCGGCGCGAGCGAGCCCGCCGAGACCCGCGCCTCCGCGTCCAGAAGCTGCGCCTCGATGAGGCAGGCGACGAGCGCCGAGAGCTCCGCGAGCTCGCGCGGCAGCGGCGCGCCCCGGCGCAGGCGGGAGATGGCCGCGCGCAGCAGCCGCGCCGCGCGGTCGAGCCGCTCCACATAGCGCCCGAGCCAGAACAGGTTGTCCGCCACGCGCGAGGGGATGGCGGCCGGGGTGCGGCGGATGGCGAGGGGCGGGGCGCTCTGCGCCGCCGGGCCGATGATGGCCTCGGAAGGGTCCGCCGGCGCCCAGACATCCTTGCACCAGCCCCCGCCGGGCAGACGGCCGGTGAGCCGCGCCCCGGGCGTGACCAGCCGCGCCAGCCCCCCGGGCAGCACCTGCCAGCCCTGCCCGTCGAAGACGGCGAAGAGCCGCAGCACGAGCGGCATGGGGGCGAGCGCCCCACCCTCCAGCGCCGGGGCGAGGGAGAGGCGCGGCAGGGCGATGGCGGCGAGGCCCGAGGCCGGGCATTCGGCGGGCGGGGCGAAGCTCTCCGCCGCCGCCCCCTGCCCGGCCGGGCGGAAGGCCCAGGCGAGATGCCCCTCCGGCAGGGGCGGCGGGGCCTCGCCCGCGCGCAGCCAATGGGTGGGCAGGGAGGGCAGGCGCAGCGCCTCGCCCAGCAGGCGGGGGGCGAGGGCGGGGAGAAAGGCCGGCAGGGCCGGCGCCTCGGCGAGCGCCGCCCCGGGCGCGTTGAGGAAAGCGAGCGCCCCGTGCCGCACCGCGTCCAGGATGCCGGGCACACCGGCAGCCGCATCGGCCTCCGGCTGGTCCAGCGGATCGAGCGCCGTGGCGTCGAGCCGGCTCAGCACCACGTCCAGGGGCTGCAGCCCGGCCAGCGTCTTGAGGAAGAGGCCCCCGCCGCGCACCGTCAGGTCGCCCGGCTCGACCAGCGCGCAGCCGAGCTCGCGCGAGAGCACCACATGCTCGAACCAGTGCGGATCGGCCGTGCCGGGCGAGAGCAACGCCACCGCCGGATCGGGCTTGTGGTGGGGGGCGAGGCGGCCCAGCGCCTCCTGCCACAGCTCGAAGAAGGGGTTGATGCTGCGCGGCTGGCCGGCGCGCATCGCCTCGGGCATGGCCGCACCCAGCAGGCGGCGGTTCTCGCGGAGCTGGCCGAGGCCCGAGGCCACCCCCGTGCGGTCCTGCAGCACCGCCCAGGCGCCCTCCGGGCCGCGCAGCAGGTCCACGGCGTAGAGGTGCAGCAGCGGGCGGCGCGGGGGCGCGCTGGCGCGGCGCGCGGCGCGCACGAAGGCGGGGCTGCCGAAGACGAGGCGCGGCGGGATCAGCCCCTCCGCCAGCAGGGTCTGGGGGCCGTAGAGATCGGCGAGCACCGCCTCCAGCAGCCGCGCGCGCTGCGCCACCCCCTCGGCCAGCGCCTCGAACTCCGCGCCGTCGAGCGGCAGGGGCAGCGGGTCGAGCCGCCACAGCCCCGCACCCCCCGCCCCGGGCAGGATGGAGGCCACCCCCTCGTCCAGCATGGCGCGGGCCAGCCGCTCGCCCCGTTCGGCCAGGGCGGGGCGGCCGAGCCCTCCGGTCGCGCCCATCACCGCGCGCCAATGCGGCCGGATGCGGCCGTGGCCGGAGACCATCTCGTCCGGGCCGCCGGCCAGCAGCGCCGCGGGCAGCCCCTCAGCCATGCGCGCGCAGGTCGAGGGTGCAGGGGTGCTCCAGGCTCGGGGCGGGGCGGGGCTCGGGCATCGGGCCGGGGCTGTGGCCGAAGGGGAAGAAGCGGGCGCGGCGGCGCGCCTCGGCCTCGTTGGCGTTGACCGGGAAGGTCTCGTAGTTGCGCCCGCCCGGATGCGCGACGTGATGCGTCATCCCGCCCAGCGAGCGGCCCGTCCAGCGGTCGTACACGTCGAGCACGATGGGCGACTGCGCGCGCACCGTGGGATGCAGCGCCGAGGGCGGGTCCCAGGCCTTGAAGCGGATGCCGCCCACGTATTCGCCCGCGCGCTCCGTCGCCTGCAGGGGCACGGCCACGCCGTTCGCGGCCAGCACGAAGCGTTCGGGCACCCAGTTGGTCACCCGCGCCTGCACGCGCTCGGCGCTGCTGTCCACATAGCGCACCGTGCCGCCGCCGCCCGCCTCCTCGCCCAGCACATGCCAGGGTTCGAGGGCGTGGCGCAGCTCGAGCCCCATGCCCGCCACGCTCACCTCGCCGATCTTCGGGAAGCGGAACTCGATGTGCGGGGCGAACCACTCGGGATCGAGCGGCGCGCCCATCTGCCGGAGTTCCTCGATCGCGCCGCGGAAATCGGCCGCGCAGTATTCGGGCAGCAGGAAGCGGTCGTGCAGCGCCGTGCCCCAGCGGATGAGGGAACGCCGGTAGGGCTGCTCCCAGAAGGCGGCGACCGCGGCGCGCATCAGCAGCATCTGCGCCATGCTCATCTCGGCGTGCGGGGGCATCTCGAAGGCGCGGAACTCCACGAGGCCGCGCCGCCCGCCCGCGTGGTTCGGGTCGTACATCTTGTCGATGCAGAACTCGGTGCGGTGGGTGTTGCCCGTCATGTCCGCCAGGATGTTGCGGAACAGCCGGTCGGTCAGCCAGGGCGGCGGGTTGGGGCCGGCGCGGTCGAGCGCGCCGAAGGCGATCTCGAGCTCGCGCAGCGCGTCCATCCGCGCCTCGTCCACGCGCGGATGCTGCGAGGTGGGGCCGATGAACAGCCCCGAGAACAGGAAGCTGAGCGAGGGGTGGTTGTGCCAGAAGGCGACAAGGCTGCGCAGCAGGTCGGGCCGGCGCAGGAAGGGGCTCTCGGCGGCGGAGGGCCCGCCCATCACCACATGGTTGCCCCCGCCCGTGCCGACATGGCGGCCGTCGAGCATGAACTTCTCGGTGGCGAGGCCGACCTGCCGCGCCTCCTCGTAGAGCTGGGTGGTGCGCTCCGTCATCTCCGCCCAGGAATGGGCGGGGTGGATGTTCACCTCGATCACGCCGGGGTCGGGGGTGACGGAGAAATGGTTCAGCCGCTCGTCATGCGGCGGCAGATAGCCCTCGAGGAAGAGCTTGCGGCCCAGCTCCTCGGCGGTGTCCTCGATGGCGGCGACGAGTTCCAGCCAGTCCTCGGCGGCGTAGAGCGGCGGCAGGAAGACGTGCAGCAGCCCACCGCGCGGCTCCACGCACAGTGCGGTGCGGACCCAGGCCGGGTCGTCCTCCGCCACTTCGGGGGCGGGCTGGGGCTGGGGGCGGAAGGCCTCGATCCCGTCCTCCTGGCCGGAGAGGCCGCGGCGGAAGCTCGCGCGCATCTGCTCGAGCAGCGGCAGCCCCTCCTTCGGCGCGAAGGGATCGGGCTCGCTCTGCGCCTCGCGCGCCAGCGCCTCGGGGCTGATCCAGGGCAGCGAAGTGAGCGGCAGGCGGAAGCCCATGGGCGAGTCGCCGGGGATCAGGAACAGCGTGTCGTCGCGGAAGAACCAGCGCCCCGACTGCCAGCGCCGCCGCCCCGCCTTCATGACGCGGCGCAGCGGCAGCACCGTGCCGGCCGGCGTGGCGAGGCCGCCCGCGAACAGCCGGCGCAGCCGCGCGCGCTCCAGCGGGTCGCGCAGCCTCGAATCCTCCGCCACGACGTTCGCCGGCAGCCGCCCCTCCTTCCAGAGGTAGTAGTGGATGTCCTCATGCGCCGGCACGGCCAGCGCGGGGTCCACCTGCAGCCGCTCGGCGAGGGATTTGGCGAAGCGCGCGGCGGCGAGGTGGTCGGCGTCGTCGCGGTCGTCGTCGGAGGCGAGCAGCGCGGGGTTGCGCCACACCGGCTCGCCATCCACGCGCCAATGGGCGTAGAGCGCGAAGCGCGGCAGCGGCTCGCCCGGATACTGCTTGCCCTGGGCGTACATCAGCGCCGCTCCGGGCGCCCAGAGCGGCGCGAGCCGGCGCAGG
>JBKBSR010000018.1:0-16786 GCA_046291055.1 Roseococcus sp. | reverse complement strand
GCATCAAGGATTTCCGTGGCATCGCCACCCGATACGACAAGACCGCTCGTAACTTCCTCGCCGCCGTCTGCCTCGTCTCCGCCATCACCTACTGGGCGTGATTGAGTCCAGACCCTAGGCGCGCCGCACGTTCCACATCACCGGCACGGGCGCCCGCAGCACCCCGGTCAGGTCGCGGCGGATGACGTGGGCCTGGTTGAAGTGGCCGAGCGGGATGTAGGGCAGGGCCTTGAAGGCGGCCGCCTCGATCTCCCGCGCGGCCTCGTATTGCTGTTCGAAGCTCGGGGCGTTCACCCAGGCCTGGACATGCCGCTCGATCTCCGGGCTCTCGGGCCAGCCGAAGACGGGATTGCCTTGCGGCGCCCGCAAATAGGCGTGGGTGAGCGGGGTCAGCGCCTCCGCGCCGGAGAAGGCGAGGGCGAGGGCGCTCCAGTCATTGTCCTCCATCCGGGCGGGCCGGGCGAGCACCTCCTCCAGCCGAGTCCAGGGCATGGGCCGCAGCTCCACCTCGAGGCCCGCCTCCGAGAGCTGGCCCGCCACCGCCAGGGTCAGCCTGTCATGGGCCGGCTCGTCATGGGGGTGCAGAAGCACCAGCCTCTTCCCCGCATGGCCGGCGCGGGCGAGGAGCGCCCGCCGCTCCTCGGCGCTCAGATGGACGGCGGGGGGCAGGGTGGCGGGCTCCGCGGCGAAGGGGCTGCCCGGCGTGAAGAAACCGACCGGAGCGCGCCAGCTCCCGTGTTCGGACCCCGCCACCGCGCGCATGACCGCCGCCTGGTCGATGAGCTGGGCGACGGTGAAGCGGAAGCCCTCCTCCTGGAAGGGCGGCTGGCGGTGGTTGGGGCGGAGCGCGGCCAGGAACCCCCACGCATTCACCGTCTGCAGGCGGAAGGCGGTCGCGTCCCTGAGGAGCGGCGGAATGCCCGGCGCGGGCGGTTCCCACCAATCCACGGCGCCCGCCTGGACCCACTCCGCCGCGACGAGCGGATCGGCCGCGAAGCGCCATTCCACCCGGTCGAAATGCACGCGCTTCCCGCCGGCCAGCGCCTCGGCCGGTTCGGCGCGCGGCAGATACCCCTCGAAGCGCGCATAGGCGGCGTGCTCGCTTGGCGCCCATTCCCCGTCGAGGAAGCGGAAGGGCCCGGAGCCGATCATGGCCGCGACCGGGCCGTGGCCGGCGGCGGCGAGCAGATCGGCCGGCATGACGAAGAGCGGGCGGTTGCGGGTGATCGCCTCGAGGAACAGCGGCTGCGGCTGGTCGAAGCGCAGGCGCAGGGTGCGGTCGTTCAGGGCCACGGCCTCGTCGAGCCGCGCGCCGACCAGCCTGCCGGCGACATCCGCCTCGGTCCAGCGCCGCAGCGAGGCGATCACGTCCCGCGCCGTCACCCGCGCGCCGTCATGGAAGCGCAGCCCCTCGCGCAGACGGATCACCAGACGCGTGAAACCCTGGAGCCACTCGTGCCCCTCGGCCATCTGCGGCCTCGGCCGCGCCGCGGCGTCGAGGGCGTACAGGGTGTCGAACACCATGAAGCCGTGGGCGCGCGTCACCTCGAGGTCGTAGCTCGAGGGGTCGAGCCAGCGCAGACGCGCATGGGGCACGAAGCGCAGCGTGCGGGCCTCGGCGGCGGCGGCGCGGCCCGCGACCCCCAGAAGCCCGGCCGCGAGGAGGGATCGTCGTCCGATCATCGTCATGCCGCACTCCCGGCGGCCGCCCGCCCACCCGATGGGGGCGCGGCGACCTCTCGTCTCGATTCGTTTCGCGAATCCCATATAACGGGCCGGAGGTGCGCGCGCCTTGATACGGAACAAGCGCGGGAGGGTCCGGGCGGCTCTGCGCGGCGCGCATGGAGGCCGCGGGGGCCGGCGTCGCCGTGGGCGCCGCTCACTCCGGGCGGTCGCCCAGGGCGAAGCGGGGCCTCCAGCCCGCCTCGCGCGAGAGCACGACCTCATCCGCCCGCTCCGGCCGCTCCAGCGCGCCCAGCAGGGCGCGGGTCAGCCCCGCCTCGTCCTCCACCGCATAGGGCTCGCCCGCGCGGGTGAAGGCGGTGAGGTGGGGGGCGAGGCCGCGCCAGCCCTGCAGCACCGCGCGCGGGCCGGGGCCGGGGCGGGCCAGCGCGGCGGCGAGATCGAGCCGCAGCACCACCAGCGCGCCCTGGGCCAGCGCCGCCCGGGCCCAGGCCGCGCCCTCCTCGCTCAGCGCCTCGGCCGCGCCGAGCCGCAACAGGTCGAGCCGCGGGAGCCCCTCGCGCGCCAGCGCCGCCTCGGGGGAATCGAGCGCCACGGCGCGCACCCGCGCCGCCGCCACGCCGTTGCCTGCGAGGTTCGCCGCCAGCGCCGCCGCCGCCTCCAGCCCCGGCTCATGCGCGAGCAGCGCGGCATGGGCGGGCGCGCCGAGCGCGAAGCCCAGCGCGGCGAGGCCGATGCCCGCCCCCGCGTCCAGGATCACGCGCCCCGCGCCCTGCGAGGTCCAGGCGGCGCGCAGCAGCGCCGCGTGGCGGGCGGCGATGTCGAGGCCGGGCGGGCTTTCTGCGGGCTCGTCCAGCCCGTGCAGCGTCACCCGCCGCCCGGCGATCCAGTGCGGGCGCGCGAGCGGCCGCGGGCGCTGCGGGGCGCGGCGCCGGAACTCGGGCGAATCGAGCAGCCGCCGGCGCAGCGCGGGAAGGTCGGGCGTCTCGGCGCGCAGCGCGGCGATGGCGGCGGGGGAGGGGGCCTCGCCGTCGCGCAGCAGCAGCAGCACGGCCAGCGCCTCCTCGGTCACCGGGCCCAGAATCCAGCCGCCGCGCTCGGGGAAACCCTCGGCGGCGTGGGCGGCGAACTCCGGGCTGGAGAGCAGCGCCTCGCGCAGCCCGGCGACATCGGCGCTGCCCAGCCAGTCGCCGATCACCTGCTCGGATTCCGGCTCGCGGCCCAGCACCAGGCGATAGGCCCAGCGCACCAGGGACCGGGTCATCGGCGGGGCGGCGGCGGGCGCGGGGATCATCCGCCCCGGCTATTCCGCGCCGAGCGCCGGCGCGTCAAGCGCCGGGCGCGCCCACGCAGCGGCCGCTGTCGTCGCCCGATGATATGGGCGGCATCTCAGCCCGCCCCCGTCAGGCGATCTCGCGCAGCAGCTTGCGGCGCACGGCGGCGCCGAAGGCCTCGAAATCCTCGGCCACGATCATGAAGGCGCCGGGGCCGCCGATCACGTTCTGCTCGAAGTAGCGGTCGAGCGGGATGGGGGGCATGCGCCCGAAGGTGGGCCGGTCGTTCACGATGGGCAGGCCGTTGATTACGATGCCCTCGGCCACCGCCTCGTCGCGCGCCAGCTCGGCGGGGCGGCCGGAGTTGTTCACCCCGTCGCCCGAGACGTCGATGACCCGCCGCGTGCCCTCGAAGGGCGCATCGCGCAGCACCTGGCGCGAGAAGTCTATGGCGCCCGAGATGGAGGTCCAGGAGAGGGAGGCGCGCGGCGCCTCGGCCAGCGTCTCGGCCCAGAGATCGGCGTCGCGCTGGCTGGCGATGCGCGTCCAGGGGATGACCACGCGCTGGTATTCGAAACCCGCCCATTCGACATAGGCGAGGCCGATGGCGCCGATCATGCCGCGGCGGATCACCTCCACCACGCGCGGGTCGCTCACCGCGGCGCGGTAGCCCTCGCGCTGCAGGCGCGCCTCGTCCTCGTCGATGGAGCGCGAGACGTCCACGGCGAGGACGAGCAGCACGTCCACCGGCTCGGGCCGGGCGCGGGCGGGGCGGGGCGCGAGGCCCGTGGCGAGCCCCGTGGCAAGACCGGTGGCGAGAAGGGAACGGCGCAGCATGGCGGGCCTCCTCTCAAGGCCGCCATGGAAGCGGGGCGCGGGCGGCCCCGGCAAGGGAAATCCGCCCGGGGCGGCGCTCGTTCCGCCCGCGTCAGCCCCACTCGCGCGAGCGGTCGCGTCCATGCTCGAGCCCGGCGAGGCCGAGCACCAGAAGCACGCCCCCGCCCGCCGCGCCCAGCGCGGCCGCGAGCGGCGCGACGCGCCCGGGTGTGAGCCCGTCGGTGAGCATCAGCACGACGACGCCGAGGATCAGGATCAGCCCGGCGGCGGTCAGGAACGGGGCGAGGCGGTGCATGGTCATCATCTCCTGGCCTCCGGTTTCGCCGCCCGGATCGGCGCGAAGGGGGAGAGGATGCGGCGATTTCGTGTCGGTGCATGACGCGGACGTGGTCCGGCCATTCGTTGCGCGCGCGGCGCCGATGTGGGACAGCTCCTCGCGGATGTCGGGGAGGGAATCCATGGGCGCGATGATGGCGGGGCTTGGCCTCCCGGGGCCTGCACCGGCCGGGGAGCGGCGCCTCGACAGGCAGGTGAGGCCCCATGGCCGCGCCACCTTCAACCTCGGCGATGCGGCGGGGCAGCGCCGCCATCACCTCTGCCCGTCCGGGCCGCCCCCCGCCCGCTGGCGGCGGGGCTGAGCGTGCTGCCCCCCACCATGCGGGCCTGGTGCGCCCGCGCCTATGGCGGGCCGGAGGTGCTGGAGCTGCGCGAGCTGCCGCTCGCCCCCCCGCGCGCCGGCGAGGTGGTGCTGCGTGTGGAGGCGACGACGGTCTCGAGCGGGGACCGGCGCATCCGCGCGCTCGACGCGCCGCCCGGCATGGGCTGGATGCTGCGCGCCGCCTTCGGTCTCACGCGCCCGCGCCGCCCGATCCTGGGCGCCGAGTTCACCGGCGTCGTCGCCGCGGTGGGGCAGGGGGTGACGCGCTGGCGCGAGGGCGATGCGGTGATCGGCTTCCCCGGCGCGAAGGGAGGCGCGCATGCGGAGTATGCCCGCATGCCCGCCGAGGGGCGCCTCGTCGCCCGGCCCGCGGCGCTCGGGCTGGAGGCGGCGGCGGCGCTCGGCTTCGGCGGCACCACGGCGCGGCATTTCCTGCGCCGCGCCGGGCTGCGGCCGGGCGAGCGCGTGCTGGTGATCGGCGCCTCGGGCACGGTGGGCAGCGCCCTCGTCCAGCTTGCGCGGGAGGCGGGCGCGCGGGTGACGGGCGTGGCGAGCGGCGCGAACCAGGCGCTGGTGCGCGGCCTCGGCGCGGAGCCGCGGGATTACCGGGCCGGGGATGTCGCCGCCGAAGGGGCGGTGTGGGACGTGATCGCGGACGCGGCCGGCGCGCTCGACTGGCCGCGCGCCCGGGCGATGCTGGCCGAGGGCGGGCGCTACCTCGCCATCAACGCCGGGCTCGGCGCCATGCTTGCCCGGGCCAGGGGCACGCGGCGCATCATCGCGGGCCCGGCCGAGGAGCGGGGCGAGGACCTCGAGGCGCTGGCGGGGCTGGCGGTGGAGGGCCGCTTCCGCCCCCTGATCGACTCCGTGCGCCCCTTCGCCGATCTGCCCGCCGCCCATGCGCGCGCCGACAGCGGGCGCAAGCGGGGCAGCGCGGTGGTGCGGGTGGCGTGACGGGCTACATCACCGCATAGACATCGTAGCGCGGCCCCGCGGGCGGGCGCTGGCCCACCCCCACGGCCAGGGTGCGGTTGAGCCAGGCGTGCTCGGGCGCGGCGGTCTGGAAGCGCATCAGGGTGCGGAAGTAGTAGTCGGCGGGCGGCACCGCCTCGCCGGCGGCCAGCCGGGCCAGCACCTCGGGCGCGCCGGTGCGGATGCCGGCATACTGCACGTAGATCAGCCCGCCCGAGGTGGCGCGGATGGTCAGGCGCACGTCGATGTGCGCGGTGCCGTCGGCCTCCACGCGCAGCCAGTCTGCCGCCGTGCCCCCCAGCACCTCGCCCGAGAGGCGCGGCCCCGAGACCACGCCGCCGGTGACGGGAACGATGCGCAGATCCATCTGATCCGGGCCCTTGCCCGCCATCTGCGGGGCGCCCACGGCGATGTCCATGGTGAAGATGTGCGCGACGGCGAGCGGCAGGGGTGCGGTCATGGCGGGCGTTCCTCCGGTGAGGCGCGGATGCTGCCCCGGGGGCGCGGCGCTGGCCAGGGCTTGCGGTCGGGGATGCCCAGGCCCCATGTTGCCTGACGAAAACTGTCAGGATGTCAGCCCATGACCACGGCCGCCCTCGGCACGGCCCCCGCCCGGGACAGCGACCGCGACGCCGCCACCCGCGCGCGCATCGCCGACGCCGCGGAACGGCTGTTCCGCACGCTCGGCTACCAGAAGACGGCGGTGGCCGACATCGCGCGCGAATGCGGCATGTCGCCGGCCAATGTCTATCGCTTCTTCGCCTCCAAGAGCGCGATCAACGAGGCGATCGCCGCGCGGCTGCTCGGCGGCATCGAGGCGGAGCTGCGCGCCATCGCCGCCGGCACGGGCCCGGCCGAGGCGCGGCTGCGCGCCGCCGTACGGGCCCTGCACGAGCGCGGCAGCGCGCTGTTCGTCCAGGAGAAACGCCTGCACGACATGGTGGAGGCGGCGATGACCGAGCATTGGGGCGTGATCGAGCGTTTCCTGGAGGCGGTGGTGGGCGTCTATGCCGCGCTTCTGGCCGAGGGGATGGCGCGCGGCGAGTTCCGCCCGCGCGATCCGTTGGCCACCGCGCGCAGCCTCAAGCAATGCACCGTCGCCTGGATGCACCCCGCGCTCATCGCCGATTGCCTGAGACATGGCGAGGCGCCCGAGCAGCTCTGCGCCGATCTCGAGGCGGCGCTCGACCTGCTGATGGACGGGCTGCGTGCGCCGGCATGATTGATGATGATTGTTGACTTTCATCAGTAGATCATCAACATGGGCGGGCCAATCGGAGCCCCGCCATGCGCCGCCTCCTCGCCCTGCCTCCGCTCCTGCTGCTCGCCGCCTGCCTGCCCGAGGCGCGCTCCTCCTCCCCCGCCGCCCCCGCGGAGGAGCCGCCGCGCCCCGTCCAGGTCGCGCTGATCCGCCACCAGCCGGACGAGGCGGGCCCCGCCTTCACCGGCACGCTGCGCGCCCGGCGCGAGGCCGATGTCGCCTTCCGCACCGGCGGGCGCATCGCCGAGCGGCTGGTGGACCTCGGCGCCGAGGTGGCCGAGGGCCAGCCGCTGTTCCGCCTCGACGCGCGCGACCTGCGACTCGCCCTCGCCGCCGCCGAGGCGGAGGTGCTCTCGGCCGAGGCGAGCGCGGCCAACGCGGCCAACGAGGCCGGCCGTTCCCGCGCGCTGCTCGCCGCCGGCCATGTCGCCCCCGCCTTCCACGAGGCGCGCGAGACCGCCGCGCGCGCCGCCGCGCAGCGCCTGGCCGCCGCCCGCGCCCAGCGCGACCTGGCGCAGAACCGCCTCGACTATGCGGTGTTGCGCGCCCCGGCCGCGGGCCGCGTCACCGCCATCCTGGCCGAGGCCGGGCAGGTGGTGGCCGAGGGCCAGCCCGTGCTGCGCCTCGCCGACCCCGCCGAGCGCGAGGTGCTGGTGCAACTGCCCGAGGGCGTGGCCGCCACGCCCGAGGCACAAATCCGCTTCTGGGCGCGGCCCGATGTCGTGCTGCCCGCCACGCTGCGCGAGGTGGCGGCCAGCGCCGATGGCGCGCTGCGCACCTATGCCGCGCGCTACAGCCTGCCCGATGCGCCCGACTGGGCGCGGCTCGGCATGACGGCGACCCTCACACTCGCCGCCCCCCGCGCCGAGCCGCTGGCGCGCGTGCCGCTCACCGCCCTGCATGACCGCGGCGCGGGCCCCATGCTCTGGCGTGTGGCCGAGGAGGGGCGGGTGGTGGCCGAGCCGGTGCGCGTGCTGGCGCTGGGCGAGGCCACCGCCACAATCGCCACCCGGCTGCCCGAGGGCACGCGCGTGGTCGCACTCGGCGCGCAGCTTCTCGAGCCGGGCGCGCGGGTGCGCGCGGTGGACCAGCGCCTCGCGGGCAGCCTGCGGTGAGCGCGCGGCTCAACCCCAGCGAGGCCGCCATCCGCTGGGGGCAGCTCACCCTCTTCGCCATGGCGCTGCTGCTCGCCGCCGGGGCCTGGGCCTGGACCAGGCTCGGCCGGGCCGAGGACCCGGCCTTCACGCTGAAGGTGATGGTCGTCTCCGCCGCCTGGCCCGGCGCCACCGCCGAGGAGATGCAGAACCAGGTGGCCGAGCGCATCGAGGCGCGGCTGATCGAACTCCCCTGGCTCGACACGCTGCAGACCTACACCCGCCCCGGCGTCGCCACCACCACCGTGCTGCTGCGCGACGACACCCCGCCGCGCCTCGTGCCCGAGCTCTGGTATCAGGTCCGCAAGCGGGTGGGCGACATCGCCGGCACCCTGCCCTCCGGCGTGCGCGGCCCCTTCTTCGACGACGAGTACAGCGACGTCTTCTCCGCCATCCTGGCGCTGACGGGCGCCGACAACGCCGAGCTGGTGCGCCAGGCCGAGCGCCTGCGCGACCGGCTGCGCCGCCTGCCCGGGGTGGAGAAGGCGACCATCTTCGGCGAGCAGCCCCAGCGCATCCATGTCGAGGTGAGCCACGCGCGGCTGGCCACGCTGGGCGTGACACCCCAGGCGGTGCTGGAGGCGCTGGCGCGGCACAACCCCATCACGCCCGCCGGCACGGTGGAGACGGGCAGCACCCGAATCCATCTGCGCCTGCCCGAGGGGCCGGACGGTGTGGCGAGCATCGCCGCCATCCCCCTCGCCGCCGAGGGGCGCAGCCTGCGCCTGGGCGAGATCGCCACCATCACCCGCGGCCTCGCGGACCCGCCGGCCTCGGCCATCCGCTTCAACGGCGAGGGGGCGGTGCTGATCGGGCTGACCAAGCAGCGCGGGCAGGACGTGCTGCGCGTGGGCGCGGCGCTGGAGGCGGAGCTCGCGCGCATCCGCGCGGAGCTGCCGCTCGGCCTCTCCCTCGCCATGGTGGCGGACCAGCCGCGCATCGTGCGCGAGAGCGTGGACGAGTTCCTGCTCAAGCTCGCCGCGGCGCTCGGCGTGGTGCTGCTCGTCTCCTTCCTCTCGCTGGGCCTGCGCGCGGGGGTGATCGTGGCGCTCTCGGTGCCGCTGACGCTCTCCTTCGTGTTCCTGTTCATGGCCTGGAGGGGCACGGAGCTGGAGCGCATCTCGCTCGGCGCGCTGATCCTCGCCCTCGGCCTGCTGGTGGACGATGCGATCATCGCCATCGAGGCGATGGCGGTGAAGCTCGAACAGGGATGGGAAAAGGTCCGGGCGGCCGGCTTCGCCTGGACCAGCACGGCGGGGCCGATGCTGACGGGCACGCTGGTGACGGTGGCGGGATTCATCCCCGTGGGATTCGCCGCCTCCACCTCCGGCGAATACGCGGGCGGCATCTTCTGGGTGGTGGGGGCGGCGCTCATCGCCTCCTGGGTGGTGGCGGTGGTGTTCACGCCCTGGCTGGGCGCGAAGCTGCTGAAGGCGAGGCCGCACCACCCCGCGCATGACCCGCACGACACGCGCAGCCTGCGCGCGCTGCGCCGCGCCGTCTCCTGGTGCGTGGACCACCGGCTGCTCGTGCTGATCGGCGCGGGGCTGCTGCTGGGGGCGGGCTTCGCCGGCATGGCGGCGACGAAGAAGCAGTTCTTCCCCGCCTCGCAGCGGCTCGAGCTGCTGGTGGACATCCAGCTCCGCCAGGGCGCGGGCTTCGCCGCCACCGAGGCCGTGGCGCGGCGGATGGAGGAGGCGCTGCGGGGCGACGCGGACGCGGCGCATGTCACCACCTACATCGGCGCCGGCGCGCCGCGCTTCTTCCTGGCGCTGAACCCCGACCTGCCCAATGAATCCTTCGCCAAGCTGGTGATCGAGAGCCGCGACGTGCCGGCGCGCGAGCGGCTGCGCGCCCGCCTCATGGCGCTGGCCGAGGAGGGCGCCTTCCCGGAGGCGCGGGTGCGCGTCTCGCGCCTCGATTTCGGCCCGCCCGTGCCCTTCCCCGTCGCCTTCCGGCTGGTGGGGCCCGATGTGGACGAACTCCGCCGCCAGGCGGACGCGATGATGGCCCTGCTGCGCGCCGTCCCCGGCACGCGCAACCTGCAGACCGACTGGAGCGAGCGCGCCCCCGCCCTGCGCCTCGAGCTGGACGAGGAGCGCATCGCCCAGCTCGGCCTCTCGCCGCAGGCGGTGGCCACCTCCATGGGCGCGCTGCTTTCGGGCGTGCCCGCCACCTCGCTGCGCGAGGGCACGCGCCAGGTGGAGGTGCGGCTGCGCGCCACCGGCGAGGAGCGCGCCGCACTCGACCGCCTCTCCGACCTCACCCTGGCCGCGCCGGCGGGGGTGGTGCCGCTCGGGCAGGTGGCGCGGCTTTCGCCGGTGATGGAGGAGCCCATCCTGTGGCGCCGCAACCGCGAGCCCTTCATCACCATCCGCGCCGACATCGCGCCCGGGATGCAGGGCCCGGACGTGACGGCGGCGGCGCTGCCGGTGCTGGCGCCCTTCGTCGCGGCGCTGCCGCCGGGCTACCGCATGGAGGTGGCCGGCGCGGCGGGCGAGAGCGGCAAGGCCAACGCCTCGCTGTTCGCGCTGTTTCCGGTGATGGTGGCGGCGATGCTGGCGCTGCTGATGCTCCAGCTCCGCCACCTGGGCGATGCGGCGCTGGTGATGGCCACCGCCCCGCTCGGCATCCCCGGCGCGGCGGCGGCGCTGCTGCTGCTGGACGCGCCCTTCGGCTTCGTCGCGCTGCTCGGCGTGATCGCGCTGGCGGGGATGGTGATGCGCAACACGCTGATCCTGGTGGACCAGGTGCGGCAGGACCGCGCGGCCGGCCTCTCGCCGCGCGAGGCGATCATCGAGAGCACGGCGCGCCGCGCGCGCCCCGTGGTGCTGACGGCGCTGGCCGCCATCCTCGCCTTCATCCCGCTCACGGCCTCGGTGTTCTGGGGGCCCATGGCGATCGCGATGATCGGCGGGCTCACCGTGGCGACGGTGGCGACGCTCTTCGTCGTGCCCGCGCTCTCCGCACTCGCGCTGCGGCGGGAGCGCGCGGCGATCCCCGCGCCGCCGGCGGTGCTGGAGCCGGCGGAGTGATCCCTCACGCCGGCTTCGCGCGCCCGGCCATCAGCCGGCCGAACATAGGCCAGAACAGCATGACGAGGCCCGCCGCCATGATCCCGCCCGAGAGCCAGTTCGAGAAGAAGACGCCGAGCGAGCCCTCCGAGAGCAGCAGCGCCTGGCGGAAGCTCTCCTCCGTGCGGTCGCCCAGCACCAGGGCCAGCACCAGCGGCGCGAGCGGATAGTCGAGCTTCTTCATCACATAGCCGATCACGCCGAAGACCAGCATCAGCACCACGTCGAACTCCGCCGAGTTCACCGTGTAGGCGCCGATGGCGCAGACCATGAGGATGATGGCGGCGATGATGGCGAAGGGCACGCGCAGGATGGCCGCGAACCAGGGCACGGCCGCCAGCACGATGATCAGCCCCACCACATTGCCGAGATACATCGAGGCGATCAGCCCCCAGACGAAATCCTTCTGCTCGACGAAGAGCATGGGCCCGGGCTGCAGCCCCCACATGATGAGGCCCCCCAGCAGCACGGCCGCGGTGGGCGAGCCCGGCACGCCGAGCGAGAGCATGGGCAGCAGCGCCGAGGTGCCCGCCGCATGCGCCGCCGTCTCGGGCGCCACCACGCCCTCCACCCGGCCCGTGCCGAAGCTCGAGGGATCCTTCGACATGCGCCGCGCCACGCCATAGCTCATGAAGGAGGCGGGCGTGGCGCCGGCCGGCGTGATGCCCATCCAGCAGCCGATGAGGGAGCTGCGAACGAACAGCCAGGCATGGCGCGGCAGTTCGGCCCAGGTGCGCAGCACGGTGCCGAGCGTGATGCGCGCCGACTGGCCCTTGAAGCGCAGCCCCTCCTCGATGGACTGGAAGATCTCGCTGAGGCCGAACAGGCCGATGACGACGACGAGGAAATCAATGCCGCGCATCAGCTCGAGCGAGCCGAAGGTCATGCGCAGCTGGCCCGTCACGCCGTCCATGCCCACGCCCGCCAGCAGGAAGCCGAACATCATCGCCGCCAGCGCCTTCCAGGGCGAGCCGCGCGAAAGGCCCACGAAACAGGCGAAGGAGAGGAACATCACCGCGAAGAACTCGGGCGGGCCGAACTTCAGCGCGAACTCCGCCACCAGCGGCGCGACGAAGGTGATCATCACCACGGCGATCAGCGCGCCGACGAAGGAGGAGGTGAAGGCCGCCGTCAGCGCCTCCGCCGCGCGGCCCTGCTGCGCCATCGGATAGCCGTCGAAGGTGGTGGCGACAGACCACGGCTCGCCGGGGATGTTGAACAGGATGGAGGTGATGGCGCCGCCGAACAGCGCGCCCCAGTAGATGCAGGAAAGCAGGATGATGGCGGACACCGGCGGAAGCGCGAAGGTGAGCGGCAGCAGGATGGCGATGCCGTTCGCCCCGCCGAGGCCGGGCAGCACGCCGATCAGCACGCCGAGCACGATGCCCGCCGCCATCAGCAGCAGGTTCTCCCACTGCAGCGCCACGGCGAAGCCCTGCATGAGGAGCGAGATCTCTTCCATTCAGCGCACCTTCACCGCCCAGCGGGCGCGGATGTGGACGGACGGCGGGGCCAACGGCCCGCACGCCGAAGTCGGGAACAGCCTGTCGGGAGCGGGGCCGCGACGCCCCGCTGCGGCGTCAGTAGCCGAGCCAGCCCTCGACCGGCCCCTTGGGCAGCGCCACCAGGAACCAGATCTCGAACACCGCGAAGGCGACCAGCGCGGCGGCCGCCCCGGAGGGCAGCGCGCTCGCCCAGCGGAAGCCGCCGAAGCGGATCATGAAGAAGGCCACCAGCACCGCCGAGGAGAGGTAGATCCCCGCGAAGGGGATGACGGCGACGAACACCGCCGTCGGCACGAAGACCTGCGCGACGAGGCCGAGCTGCGCCCAGCTCGCGAACAGGGCCGCGCCGCCGCCCGCTGCGCGCCGGCCCGCGCGCAGCGCCGCGACCAGGTTGCCGAGGCTCGCCCCCACAAGGATCAACCCGAGCCAGAAGGGGAAATAGCCCGATTGCGGCCCCTCCGCCCCCCAGCCCGCGCCGATGCGCAGCGCATCCTGGATGGCGACGCCGCCCACCGCCATCAGCAGCACGGCGGCGGCGATCTCCATGCCCTTGATCGTGGGGCCGCGCTCGGGGGCGGCGGTGTCGAGCAGCGCGGCCTCATGGGTGGTGATGCTCATCGCCTCAGCCTCCGGCGCCGATGAAGCCGGCCTCCTGCATCAGGGTGCGGTGGCGCGCCTCCTCGCGCGCGAGCCACTCGCGGAAGGGTTCGCCCGTCAGGCTCGTGGTGTTGAAGGCGCCCTGGAGCATCAGGTCGCGCCATTCGGGCGTCTGGCTCACGCGGGTCAGCAGCTCGACCCAGTACTGCACCTGGGCGGGGGTGATGCCGGGCGCGCCGAAGATGCCGCGCAGCATCAGGTATTCCACGTCGAGCCCCGCCTCGCGGCAGGTCGGGATGTCGTGCCAGCCCATGGTCTCGGTGATGCGGCCCTCGCCGGGCAGGCGGCGGCTGTCAAAGACGCACAAGGGGCGCAGCGTGCCGGCGCGCCAGTGGGTCACGGCCTCGATGGGGTTGTTCACCGTCGCGTCGATGTGCCGGCCGACGAGCTGGGTGGCCACCTCGCCGCCGCCGCGGAAGGGGACGTAGGTGAAGCTCGCGCCGGTGGCGCGCTGGATCGCCACGGTGATGATCTGGTCCTCCTGGCGGGAGCCGGTGCCGCCCATGCGCAGCCGCCCGGCCTTGGCGGCGTCCAGGAACTCGGCCAGCGTATTCCACGGGGAGGCGGCGTTCACCCAGAGCACGAACTCGTCCAGCGCCATCATCTTGATGGGCGTGAGGTCGCGCCAGGAGAAAGGAACGCCGGTGGAGAGCGGCGTGGTGAACAGGTTCGAGAGGCTGATGATCAGCACATGCGGGTTGCCGCGGGCGTTCTTGGCCTCGAGGAAGCCCTCGGCCCCGGCGCCGCCCGCCTTGTTCACCACCATCAGGGGCTGGCGCATCAGGTTGTGGCGCGAGACGATGCCCTGGATGACGCGCGCCATCTGGTCCGCGCCGCCGCCGGTGCCGGCGGGGACGATGAACTGGACGGGGCGCTGCGGCTCCCAGCCGCGCTGGGCCTGGGCCGCGCCGCTGGCCAGAAGCCCGGCGCCGAGGGCGGGGAGAGAGCGACGAAGCAGCATGGCGGCACGCCTCCGGTTCTGCGGCTTTGAAAATGCCGTAAATCCGCGCGGGCGGGAGGGGCTGGGCGATGCAAAGGAGTCAAAACGGTGTCAACCGTTGCAAACATTGCAAAAACAACGGGTTTTGCGGATCTCCCCCGCTTCACCGCCGCCGCGAAGCGCCGCATAAGGCGAGGCGCCAATCCCTGGGGGCTTTCACAAGCATGACAGCCGTCGACACGCTTTCCGAACTCCTCGCCCGCGGCGCGGCCGATGCGCCGGCGATCCGCGCCCCGGGCCGGCCCATGCTCACCCATGGCGGGTTGCGGGCGCTGGCGCAGCGCACCGTGGGGGGGCTGAACGGCATCGGCATCGGGCGCGGGGACCGTGTGGCCATCGTGCTGCCCAACGGGCCGGAGATGGCGGCCGCCTTCCTCTGCATCGCCGCCGGCGCCTCCACCGCGCCGCTCAACCCCGCCTACAAGGAGGAGGAGTTCGCCTTCTACCTCGAGGATCTGCGCGCCCGCGCCCTGGTCGTGCAGCAGGGGGTGGAGAGCCCGGCGCGCGCGGCGGCCGCGCGGCTCGGCATCCCGGTGCTGGAGCTGATCCCCGGCGCGGCGGCCGGGGAGTTCACGCTGGCCGGCGGCGCGCCCGCGCGCGCCCCAAACCCGGGCTTCGCCCTGCCGGAGGACGAGGCGCTGGTGCTGCACACCTCGGGCACCACGGCCCGGCCCAAGATCGTGCCGCTCAGCCAGCGCAACATCACCGCCTCGGCCGCGCATATCGGCGCGACGCTGGAGCTCTCGCCCTCCGACGCCTGCCTCAACATCATGCCGCTGTTCCATATCCACGGGCTGATCGCGGCGGTGCTGTCCAGCATCGCGGCCGGGGGGGCGGTGATCTGCACGCCGGGCTTCGACGCGCTGCGCTTCTTCCGCCTGCTCGATGAGGAGCGGCCGAGCTGGTACACCGCCGTGCCCACCATGCACCAGGCGATCCTCGCGCGGGCGGAGCGCAACCAGGACGTGATCCAGCGCGCGCGGCTGCGGCTGATCCGCTCCTCCTCCGCCTCGCTGCCGGGGCCGGTGATGCAGGCCATGGAGGCCGCCTTCGGCTGCCCGCTGGTGGAGAGCTACGGCATGACCGAGGCGGCGCACCAGATGGCCTCCAACCCGCTGCGCGGGGCGCGCAAGCCGGGCTCCGTGGGGCTGCCCGCGGGCCCCGAGATCGCGATCATGGACGAGGACGGGACCATCCTGCCCCAGGGCGCGGTGGGCGAGGTGGTGATCCGCGGGCCCAACGTGACCGCGGGCTACGACAACAATCCCGAGGCCAACGCCAAGGCCTTCACGAACGGCTGGTTCCGCACCGGGGACCAGGGCATGCTGGACGCCGACGGCTACCTGGTGCTGACCGGGCGGCTCAAGGAGCTCATCAACCGCGGCGGCGAGAAGGTGAGCCCGCTCGAGGTGGACGGCGTGCTCAGCGCGCACCCGGCGGTGGCGCAGGCGCTCACCTTCGCCATCCCGCACGCGAAGCTCGGCGAGGAGGTGGGGGCGGCGGTGGTGCTGAAGGAGGGCGCGGAGCTGACCGAGCGCGAGCTGCGCGACTTCGCGTCCCGCCACCTCGCGGATTTCAAGGTGCCGCGCAAGGTGGTGTTCCTGCCCGAAATCCCGAAGGGCGCGACGGGGAAGCTGATGCGCATCGGGCTGGCGGAGAAGCTCGGGGTGTCCTTCGCATGAGGATCTGCGTCTTCGGCGCCGGGGCCATCGGCGGGCTGATGGCGGCGAAGCTCGCCGCCGCCCAGGCCGCCGAGGTCACCATCATCGCCCGCGGCCCGCATCTCGCCGCCATGCAGGGGCAGGGGCTCAGGCTGATCAGCGAGGGCAGGGAGACCATCGTCCACCCGCGCTGCGTCGCCACGCCGGAGGAGGCGGGGCCGCAGGATGCGGTGATCGTCACCCTCAAGGCGGTGGGCCTCCCCGGCGCGGCGCCGCAGATCGCGAAGCTGCTCGGCCCCGAGACGGCGATCGTCTCGGCGGTGAACGGCATCCCCTGGTGGTATTTCCACCGCATCGGCGGGCCGCACGAGGGGCGCCGCGTGGAGAGCGTGGACCCGGGCGGCGTCGTCTCCGCCCATCTGCCGCCCGAGCGCGCGATTGGCTGCATCGTCTATCCGGCCGCCGAGGCGCCCGAGCCCGGGGTGATCGCGCACGCCTACGGCGACCGCTTCACGCTGGGCGAGCCTTCGGGCGAGCGCACGCCGCGCGTCGAGGCGCTCTCCAAGGCGCTGATGGCCGCGGGCTTCAAGGCGCCGGTGCGGCCGCGCATCCGCGACGAGATCTGGGTGAAGCTGTGGGGCAACCTGGCCTTCAACCCGATCAGCGCGCTGACGCTCAACACGCTCGATGCGCTCATCGCCGATCCCGGCCAGCGCGGCGTGGCGCGGGCGATGATGCTCGAGGCGCAGGCGATCGCCGAAAGCCTTGGCGTGCGCTTCGCCATCGACGTGGACAAGCGCATCGCGGGTGCGGCCGAGGTGGGGGCGCACCGCACCTCCATGCTGCAGGACCTCGAGCGCGGGCGGCCCATGGAGATCGAGGCGCTGCTCGGCGTGGTGGTGGAGTTCGCGGAGCTGACGGGCCTGCCCGCGCCGACCTGCCGCACGGTGCTCGCGCTGCTGCGCGCGAGGGCGCGGGCGGCGGGGCTGCTGTAGCGGGGCGCGCCACGGCCGCAAAGACAGGGAGCCCAGCGGGTTTCGGTGAAACCCA
>JBKBSR010000017.1:0-16870 GCA_046291055.1 Roseococcus sp. | reverse complement strand
GCTGCTCGCGGCCCCCGCCCTCGCGCCCAGCCTCGCCTCGGCCCAGGCCGCCTGGCCCAACCGGCCGGTGCGCATCATCATTCCCTTTACCCCCGGCGGCGCTTCGGACCTCATCATGCGGCCGGTGGCGGAGCGGCTGGAGCGGCTGCTGGGCCAGCCCTTCGTGATCGACAACCGCGCGGGCGGCGGCGGCGCGGTGGGGCTGACGGCGGCGGCGAACGAGCGGCCCGACGGCTACTCCCTGCTGCTGACCACGCCGGGCCCGCTCATCCTGCTGCCGCAGATGCAGACGGGCCTCGCCTACAGCGCGGCGCGCAGCTTCAGCTACGTCGCGCTGATGGGCGGCGCGCCCATCCTCTGCGCCGTGGCGGGCAACAGCCCCATCCGCTCCCTGCAGGACTATGCCGCCGCGGCGCGGCGCGCGCCCGAGGCCGTGAGCTTCGGCTCCTCCGGCATCGGCTCCATGGGGCACCTCACGGGGGTGCTGTTCGGGATGCAGGCGGGCGCGCAGCTTCTGCACGCGCCCTTCCGCGGCGCGCCCGAGGCGCAGCAGGCGGTGCTGGGCGGCACCACCACCTCGCTGTGGGACACGGCGGCGGCCAATGTGGGCGCGGTGCGCGCGGGCAATCTGCGGGGCCTCTGCGTCTCCTCGCCCGAGCGCGCGGCCATCCTGCCCGACGTGCCCACGGCGCGGGAGGCGGGCTTCGCCGATGTGGTGAGCCTCAACTGGTTCATGCTCTGCGGGCCGGCCGGCCTGCCCGCGGCCATCGCCGCGCGGCTGGCCGAGGCGGTGCGCGGCATCCTGGCCGAGCCCGCGATCCGCGAGCGGCTGGATCAGGCCGCCTTCGTCCGCACCGAGGAGGTGGCGCAGGAGCGCCTCTCCGCCTGGGTGGAGGCGGAGGAGACGCGCTGGGCGCCGGTGATCCGCGCCTCCGGCGCGGGGTGATCGGCGGGGGCGCTACCGCCCCAGCACGAGATCCGGCAGGAAGGTGACGATCCCCGGGAAGAGGGTGATCAGCACCACCGTCGCCACCAGCATGGCGAAGAAGGGCAGCGCGGCGAGCGCGATCTCCGTCTGCTCCTTGCCGGTCATGGTCTGCATGACGAAGAGGTTGAAGCCGAGCGGAGGGCTGATCTCGGCGATCTCCACGAGCAGGATGATGAAGATGCCGAACCAGACGAGGTCGAAGCCCGCCTGCTGCACCATCGGCACCACGACGCTCGTCGTCAGCACGATCATCGAGACGCCGTCCAGCGCGGTGCCGAGAATGAGATACACGACGGTGAGGATGGCGATGATCGCATAAGGCCCGAGCCCCGCCTCGGTCACCGCGCTGGCCAGGGCAGCGGGGATGCCGGTAAGCGCCATCGCCTTGGTCAGGAAGGCCGCACCCGCCAGGATGAAGAGGATCATGCAGGACAGCCGGGTGGCGCCCGCCAGGCTGTCGAGAAAACTCCTCACGCTGAGCGAGCCGGTCGCGGCCGCGAGGATCAGGCTTCCGAACACGCCGAAGGCCGCCGCTTCCGTCGCGGTCGCCCAGCCGACGAACATGGAGCCGATGACGGCGACGATCAGCAGCACGCAGGGAATGAGCTGCGCCGACTGGCGCAGCTTCTCCCGCAGGCGCAGCGGCGGATCGGCCTGCGGCTGCCGGGAGGGATTGAGCAGCGCCCAGAGCGCGATGTAGAGGCTGAACAGCGCCATCACGATCAGCCCCGGGATCATGCCGGCGATGAAGACGCGGATGATCGAGACCTCCGCCGCCACGGCATAGACCACCATGATGATCGAGGGCGGGATCATGATCCCGAGCGTGCCCGCCGTGGCGAGGCTGCCGATCGCCACACGCTCGCTGTAGCCGCGGCGGCGCAGCTCGGGCAGCGCGATCTTGCTGACCGTGGCGCAGGTGGCCGCGCTCGATCCGCTCACGCTGCCGAAGAGGCCGCAGGCGAGGATGTTCACGTGCAGCAGCCGCCCCGGCAGCCGGCGCACCCAGGGCGAGAGCCCGTTGAACAGCTCCTCCGACAGACGGGTGCGGAACAGGATCTCGCCCATCCAGATGAACATGGGCAGCGCCGCCAGCGTCCAGCTCCCGCTGCTCTCCCAGTAGGCGGAGGCCAGGAACAGGCCCGGCTGCGGGTGCACGAGGCTCATCGCCACCCAGCCCGTCCCGGCGAGGGCGAGCGAGATCCACAGCCCGGCCCCGAGCAGGAGGCAGAGCAGGAAGAGCAGGAGCAGCGCGGTTTCGAGAAGGCCCATCGCGCTACACCTCGGCCGAGAAGTCGCCGCGCGCGGCGCGTTCCTCCGCCGCCGCCACGTAGCCCGGCTTGCGGCCCCGCAGCACCGCCACCCATTCGTCCAGGATGGCGATCAGCAGGAAGCCCGCGCCGATCGGCATGGCGAGCTTGGGGATCCATATCAGGAAGGGCACCGTGCCTTGCGCCACCTCCTCGATCTCGCGCGAGAACATCGCATCCGCCCAGGTGTGCCGCACGATCGCGCCCACCAGCACCGCGGCGAGGCTGAGCACGGCCAGTTCCAGCCAGCGGCGAGGGCCCGGGGGAAGCCGCTCGATCAGAAGCCCCACGCGGATGAGCTCGCCGCGCCGGAAGGTCCAGGCGAGGGCCAGGAAGGCGCAGGCCACGCAGAGATAGGCCACCACGTCATCCGCCCCGGGCAAAGGAATGGCGAACTGCCGCAGCACCACCTGCGCCATCATCACCGCGAAGATGCCGAACAGCGCGAGGGCCGCGAGCGCGCCGGCGGCGACGTAGAGCGCATCCAGCGCGCGGCGCGGCAGCCCGGCCATGCGCCCTCAGCCGCGCGCCGTGCGGATGGCCTGGATCACCCGCTGGCCGTCCTCGCCGGCGCGGGAGAGCCACTCGTTCACCATCTGCTCGCTGATGCGGGCCATGCCCTCCATCACCGCGGCGTTGGCCTGGGTGACGGTCACGCCGCGGCTGCGCAGCGTCTGCATCGCCGCCTCGTGGCTTTCCTCGCTCATGCGCCAGCCGCGCGTCTCGGCGGCCGCGGCGGCCGCGCGCAGCGCCTGCTGGTCGGCGGGCGAGAGGGCCTCCAGCGCGCGGCGGTTCGCGAACACCGCGTTGCGGGTGAAGGTGAAGCCCACATGGGTGTAGTGGCGCACGAAATCCCAGGCGCTGCTGTCCACGCCCGTCACCGCGCTGGTCACCATCGCGTTCACCACGCCGGTGGCGAAGGCCTGCGGGATCTCGGCGGCCTGCACCAGGGTGGGCGTGGCGCCCACCAGCGTGGCGAAGCGGTTGGTCATCACGTTGAAGGTGCGGAAGCGCGTGCCGCGCAGCCCCTCCAGGCTCTCGAGCGGCGCGTTGGTGTAGAAGCCCGAGGGCGGCCAGGGCACCATGTAGAGCAGCGCGAGGCCCTGGCGCTGGAAGCGCGCCTCGATGAAGGGCCGCGCCACCTCCATCAGCCGCCGCGCCTCGGCGAAGGTGGTGACGAGCTGCGGGATGCCGTCCACCTCGAAGAAGGGATCCTCGTTGCCGTAGGCCGAGAGCAGGATCTCGCCCATCTGCACCTGGCCGCGCTGCACGCCCGCCTTGATCTGCGGCATGGGCAGCAGCGAGGCGTTGGAGTGGAGCTGCACGTTCACCCGCCCGGCGGTGGCGCTGTTCACCTCCTCGAGGAAGGCGCGGATGTTGCGGGTGTGGAAGTTGCCGTCCGGGTAGGGGGTGGCCATCTGCCAGCGCGCCTGCGCCCGGGCGGCGCGGCCATCGAGGGCGGCGAGCAGCGGCGCGGCGGCGCCGGCCGCGAGCAGGGTGCGGCGGGGGGTGGTCATGGGGAAGCCTCTCCCGTTCGGGTTTCTTTCGGTGGGTGGATCATCGGGCCGGGGGCGCTGGGCTGGCAAGCCCGCCGCGCGCGCAGGGCGTCGCGGCGCGCGCCCTCCCTGCCCGCCCGGGCGGCAGCGCGCCTCAGCTCTGGGCGCGATAGGCCGCGAGCAGGCGCTGCCCGTCCTCCCCCGCGCGCTGCAGCCAGTCCTCGGTGAGCTGGCGCGAGGGCTCGCGCAGCCCGGCCATCAGTTCCGGCGTCGGCTCCAGCACCTGCATGCCCCGCTCGCGCATGCGCGAGACGGCCTGGGCGTGCGCCTCCTCGGCGAGCGCCCAGCCGCGCTCGGCCGCGCGGGCGGCGGCGGCGGACAGCGCCTCGCGCTGCGCGGGCGGCAGCGCGGCCAGCGCCCGGGCATTGGCGAAGACGGCGTTGTTGGAGGTGGCGACGTTGAGCAGGGTGAACACGCGGCTCACGTCCCAGGCGGCGGTGTCCGCGGCCACGGGAGCGGTGGTGAGCTGGGCCTGGATCATCCCGGTGGCGAAGGCCTGCGGCACCTCGGGCGCGGGCACCAGAACGCCCGTCGCCCCCATCAGCGCGGCGAAGCGCATGGAGATGGCGGAATAGGCGCGCAGGCGCAGGCCGCGGAAGGCCTCCGGGTTCGGCAGGGGCGCCTGGCTCGCGACGCCCACGAAGGGCCAGGGGGCGAGGTAGAGCAGCTCCATCCCCTGCCGGCGCAGCCGCTCGGCGATCACCGGCTGACGCACGCGCATCAGCCGCCGCGCATCGTCCATGGAGGTGACGATCCCGGGCACCTGGTCGAGGTCGAAGAGCGGATCCTCGTTCGCGTAGGCGGTGAGCAGGATTTCGCCGATCTGCACCTGGCCCTGCTGCACGCCGCGCTTGATCTGCGGCTGCGGCAGCAGGCTGCCGTTCGCGTGGAGCTGCACGTCCAACGCGCCGCCCGTCGCCTCGCGCAGCTCGGCCAGGAACTGGCGCAGGTTGCGGGTGTGGTAGTTGCCCTCGGCGAAGCCGCTCGCGGCCTGCCAGCGTGGCTGCGCGGCGGCCGCCGCCGAAAGGCCGGCGGCGGGAAGCGCGGCCAGCGCCGCGCGGCGGGTGATCATGGGCGTTCCTCCTTGCCTTTGCGGGGCAGGATTCGCCCGCCGCGCCGCGCTGGCAAGGGGCCGGTGCGCAGCCGCCGCGGCGCCGCGTCAGAGCGGGTAGTCGCGCTCCGGCTCCACCCCCGCCGCCGCGAGGAGCTTGCGCAGCTTCATCACCTCCTCGCCCGCCAGCGCGTGGTCGCCGAAGTGGAAGCTGTGCTGCTCGCCGCCCAGCTTCACGACGACGCCGCCATGGCCCGTGTGGCGCATCTCCGCGCCCAGCTCCTCCAGCACATGCTCGACGGATTTCGGGTCGAGGTTGTGGTTGAGCGGATGCGCGAAGATCGCGTGCAGGACCTTGCGGTGGCGATGGTTCATGCCGGCACTCCCTTTGTGTTGGCGGCCGGCACTCCAGCACGCGGGCGGGGGCGCGTCCTTGCGGCAGCGCAATACGCGGAGCGGCCGGGTCAGCCCGCCGCCCCGTCCATCGCGTCCAGCACGTGCAGCGAGTAGGTCAGCGCCGCGCCGGCGTTGAGCGCGATGGCCACCCCCATCGCCTCGGCCAGCTCCTCCTTCGTCGCGCCCGCGGCGCGGGCCTTGCGCACATGCGCGTCGATGCAGCCCTCGCAGCGCGTCGTCACCGCCACGGCGAGGGCGATCATCTCGCGCGTCTTGGCGTCGAGGTGCTTCGTGGTCGAGGCCCCGCGCGAGAGGGCGGAGAAACCCTTCACCACCTCCGGGTGCAGGGCGGCGAGTTCCTTGCCCCGCTCCTTCAGCGCGGCGCTGTAGCCGTCCCAGTCCTCGATTCGCGTGTCGGCGGTCATGGCGCGCTCCTGGCCTGTCTCAACCCGCAGCCATGCTGGCCGATCGCTGCGCGCGCGTCCACGCGCGGCCTAGCCGAGGGCGCAGCCGCTCGCCACCACGCGGCAGAGCAGGCCGCGCTCGCGCGCCGCGCACTGGGCCAGCGCCTCGCCTTCCGCCTGCGCGCGGCTGGCGCCCTCGGCGGCGAGGGCGAGGGCCACGGGCAGCCGCGCCAGCGATTCGGGCGGGGGCGTGCCGAGTCGCACAGGGCGCAGGTCGCGCACGCCCTGCACCAGCGCCGCGCATCCCTGCCTCACCTCGAGCATCCGGCGGCAGGCGCCGCCGCCCGGCCCGGCGCGGCAGCTCGTCTCGGCCTCGGCATGCGCCATCAGCCGATCTGCGAGCGGCGCGCTCATTCCGAAGGCGGCGCCCGGCGCCAGGGCGGCGTAGATGGCGATCCAGTGCTCGGCGCGAGGCGCGGGTGCGGCGGCGGGGGGTGGCGCGGGCGGTTCGCTCCGGCCTGTCTGCGCCCGGGCCGGCGCAGCCGCGGCCAGCAGCCCGGCGATGGCGAGCGCCGCCCGCGCCGCGACGCCGGCCCGCTCAGCCGCCAAGGCGGCGCACCCCCAGGCGCTCGCTGAGATAGGTCTCGATGGCCCAGTGGTCGCTGTCGGCCGCGAGCAGCAGCCCGTGCAGGCAGAGCGCGAGGCGCCGCGTCTCGCCGGGCGGCTGCGGGGCGCCGGCGCTGTCGAACTCCACCAGCACATCGCCCTCGCCCCCCACGGGCAGGCGGAACTCCAGCACGCGCCGCTCGCCCGGGCCGAGGCCGAGCCGCTCCCATTCCCCCGGCGCCTGGCCGGGGCCCCAGGCGCGCAGGCCGGTCTCGCTGGTCACCGGCGGGGCGGAGACCTCGAGGAACAGGCGCATGGCCTTGCCGGGCACGGCGGGCAGGCGCAGCCGCCCGGGTTGCTCGGTGAGCCAGACGCCCTGCGCCTCCTGCACGCTCCAGCCCTCGCCCTCCATCAGCAACTGGTGCGCCAGCGCGGCGGGCTGCGGCAGGGCGCCAGGCCCGGCGGGCTCGGGCGCGGCGAAGGAGATGGGGCGGCCCGTCAGCGCGCCGGCGCGCGCCACGGGCGCAGGCAGGGCCGTCTCGGCGCCCTCCAGCGCGGCGGCGAAGCCCTCGGCCAGTTCGCGCCAGCTCCGCAGGCGAAGCCGCCCGCGCAACGCCTCCTCCAGCGCCGCGCGCCGGGCCGGGTCGCGGATCAGCCCCCAGGCGAGATCGGCGAGCTCGGGCTCGCTCTGCGGGGTGAAGTAGAGGGCGTGGGGGCCGCCCGCCTCGCGCAGGCTGGAATGGTCGGGGCAGAGCACGAGCTTGCCGAAGGAGAGCGCCTCGGTCACCGGCAGGCCCCAGCCCTCGTAGTGGCTGTTGAACACGGTGAAGAGGCAGTCGCGGTAGAGCCGGGCCAGCAGCGCATCGCTCACCGCATCGAGCCACACGGCATGGGCGCGCAGCTCGGGCGCGCCGCGCAGCAGGCGCAGCGCGGCCTCGGCGCCATAGCCCGCGCGGCCGGCGAGGACGAGGCGCGGCATGGCGTGCGGCCCGTGCCGCCGCAGCAGGGTGAGCCAGGCGCCGAGGAGCAGCGTGTGGTTCTTGCGCGCCTCGATGGTGGAGACGCAGAGCACGAAGGGCCGCCCGTCGTCGAGCGGCGGGGGCAGGGCGGGCGGCTCGCCCGGCGGCGGCGGCAGGGGCGCATCCAGCGGCATGCTCGCCACCGGGATGTCGAGCGCGGGCAGCAGCCGGCGCTGCCAGTCCCGGAAATCCCGCGCCACGCAGGCGGAGGTGGCCACCACCCGGTCCGTCTGCAGGCAGAGGGCGAGGAAGCCCTCGGTGAAGCCGGCCACGAGCTCCGGCGCGCAATGCTCGGGCACCATGAGCGGGATCACGTCATGCACCAGCGCGGCCAGCGCCACGGCCGCGCCGCGCCGCAGCTCTCGCAGGCGGCGCATCTGGCCGGGCACATGGGCGGCGAGGCCGAGCGTGGCCACCACGGCGCCCGGGGCGAACTCCGGCTCGGCCGCCGCGGCATGGGCCTCGGCCAGCGCGGCGCGCGCCTCGCTCCAGGCGGGATCCTCGACGCTCGCGCCGCCCCGGGCCGCCTCGAACAGCGCGAGCAGGGGCGGCTCCGGCAGGGCGCGGAAACGCGCCGAGGCGGGCTCGAAGGCGATGGGCGCGAACAGGGGCGGCCCGTCGCGCAGCGCCGCCTCGACCAGCGCCATCTGCACCCGCGGCACCCCGAGCGGCGCGCGGTTGCGCTCGAAATACCAGAGCAGGTCGGTCAGGTCGGCGAGGAGGCGCGGCATCAGCTCCGGCCGTAAGTGTCCTCGAGGCGCACGATGTCGTCCTCGCCGAGATAGGACCCCACCTGCACCTCGATCAGCACCAGCGGGATCATGCCCGGGTTCTCCAGCCGGTGCACGCAGCCGAGCGGCAGATAGACCGACTGGTTCTCCGAGAGCAGCAGGCTCTCGGCGTCGCGCTGCACCCGGGCGGTGCCCTTCACCACCACCCAGTGCTCGGCGCGGTGGTGGTGCTTCTGCAGCGAGAGCCGCCCGCCGGGGCGCACCACGATCTCCTTCACCTGGAAGCGATCGCCCATGATGAGGCCCGAGTAGTGCCCCCAGGGGCGATAGACCTTGCGGTGGGTGGCGGCCTCGGGCGCGCCCTCGGCCTTCAGGCGGTCGACGAGCGTCTTCACGTCCTGAGCGCGGGCCCGGGGCATCACCAGCACCGCGTCCTCGGTCGTGACCACGACGAGGTCGGCGCAGCCGAGCACGGCGGTGCGGATGCCGTCGGAGCGCACGAGGCAGTTGCGCGAATCCACCGCCGTCACCGGGCCATGCAGCGCATTGAGGCGGGCATCCTTCGGCGCGATGGCCCAGAGCGCGTCCCAGCTCCCCACATCGCTCCAGCCGATCTCGCAGGGCACCACGGCGGCGCGGTCGGTGCGCTCCATCACGGCGTAATCTATGGAGAGGGAGGGCGCGGCGCGGAACTCCGACGCGCCCAGCCGCACGAAGCCGAGATCCCGCGCCGAGGCGGCCAGCGCGGCCTGCGCCGCGGCCAGCATCTCCGGCGCGTGGCGCGCGAGTTCCTCGACCATGGTGGCGGCGGTGGCGACGAACATGCCGCTGTTCCAGACATGCCGGCCGTCCGCGACCAGGCGCGCGGCAGTTCCGGCGTCCGGCTTCTCGGTGAACCGGGCCACCGCGCGCACCACCCCCACCCCCTCGGCCTCGCCGATGGGGGCGCCCATCTCGATGTAGCCGAAGCTGGTCTCCGGCGCGGTGGCGCGCATGCCGAAGGTGACGATGCGCCCGTCATGCCGCGCGGCGGCGGCGGCGAGCTGAAGCGCGGCATGCAGGGCCCGCACGTCCCTGATCGCGTGATCGGCCGAGAGGATCCACAGGACCGCGCCCGGGCTCTCCTGCACCACCAGGGCCGCGGCCGCGGCGATGGCGGGGCCGGAGTTGCGGCCCTCGGGCTCGAGCAGGATGGTGGCGTCGCGGATGCCGATCTCCGCGAGCTGTTCGGCCACGAGGAAGCGATGCGCCTCGTTGGCCACGACGACCGGGGCGGCGAAGCCCTCCCCCACCGCGCGCAGCGCCGTCTCCTGGATCATGCTGCGCTCGGAGACCAGCGGCCAGAACTGCTTCGGAAAGCCACCGCGCGAGAGCGGCCAGAGCCGGGTTCCGGTGCCGCCGGAGAGGATCACGGGGACGATGGGCTGGGGCGTCATGGGCGCGCGGGGTCCTGGGTTCTGGTCAGGCAGGGCTTCGGGCCGCAACCGGGTGGAATCATGGCAGCCTTGTCGCCTTCCCGCGGCGAAGGCAAGTTGCGGCCATGTGGAACCAGCCGGCGCGGGTGTGGATGGACGGCTTCGGCCTTTCCATCGTGAACGGCACCGGCATCGCCACCTATTCGCGCAACCTGGCCGCCACGCTGCGCGCCGCGGGCTTCGAGACGGGGCTGCTCTACGGCCGCCCCCTTCCCTGGCGGGCCGATGCCATCGCGCGCGAGATCGCCTTCTTCGACAGCCGCGCCCGCACGCCTTCCTTCTGGCGGCGCGCGCTCGCCCAGTTCGGGCCGCAGCGCGCCGTGCCGGTGGGCGAACAGGGGGTGGTGGACCGGCGTCTCCACGCCGGCGGCGCGCGCGCCACCTTCTCGCCGGCCGAGGCCCCGCCCGGCCATGCGCTGTGGAACGCGAACGACATGTATGGCCGGGCGCTGATCCGCTTCGGCCTGACCCGGCTGCTGGGCCGCGGCCGGCTGATGCCGGTGCGCGTGGCCGGCGCGCCCCCGCCGGCGCTGATGCACTGGACGCACCTGCACCCGCTGCGCCTCGCCGGCTGCCCCAACATCCACACGCTGCACGACGCGATCCCGCTGCGCATGCCCTGGGTGGCGCTGGACGACAAGGCCGGCTGGCGCGCCTGCGCCGAGGCGGTGGCGCGCGAGGCGGCGCACATCCTCACCGTCTCCGAGCACTCGCGGCGCGACCTGATCGCCCTGCTCGGCATCCCGGAGGAGCGGATCACCAACACCTACCAGCCCGTTCCTCCGCCCGACCACGGCTTCGACCCGCGCATGTCGCGCGAGCGGATCGCCGCCGCCTATGGCCTCACGGACAAGGGCTACCACCTCTGCCTGGGCTCGGTTGACCCGAGGAAGAACCTCGCGCGCATGCTCGACGCCTACATGAGCACCGGCATCGCCCGCCCGCTGATCCTGGTGGGCGGCAAGAGCGCCAACGCGGCGCCGGAGCTGCGCCTGCTGACCGAGGCGGGCGGCGCCCGCTCGGCCGACGGGCGCATCCGCCATCTCGGCTACCTCCCGCGCGAGGATGTGGCGATGCTGATCCGCCACGCGCGCTGCCTCTGCTTCCCCTCGCTCTACGAGGGATTCGGCCTGCCGGCCGTGGAGGCCATGCTGGAAGGAACGGCCGTGCTGACCTCCAACGTCTCCAGCCTGCCCGAGGTGGTGGGCGATGCCGCGCTGATGGTGGATCCCACCGACACCCGCGCCCTGGCCGAGGCGCTGATCGCCCTCGATTCGGACGAGGCGCTGCGCGCCCGCTACGAGGCGGCCGGCCCTGCCCGCGCCGCCCTGTTCAGCCCCGAGCGCCACGCCGCGCGCCTGGCCGCCGTGCATGCGCGCCTGGGCGTGGCCTGGCCGGAGGCCGCGCCATGAGCGAGGCCCCGCCCATCCGCGCCGGGCTGCTGCTCTCCGGCACGGACGAGGATGTGGTGATCAATCTCTACCTCGCCGTGCTGGGCCGCTGGCCGGACGAGGCGGGCTTCGCCAACTACATGGGGCTGCTCGCCCAGGGCCGCGCCCAGCGCCCGCGCATGTTCGAGGAGCTGCGCCATTCCGAGGAGGCGCGGGCGCGGGGCCTGCCCCTCGACCCCGACCTCACGCCCGGAAGCGAGGCCGAATCCCTCGCCGCCCAGCTCCGCCTGCGCAGCCGCTGGTTCCAGGCCGAGATCGCGCGCCTCGCCGCCCGCCCCCCGGGCGGGCCGGACCCCGCGCTGGCCGAGGCCCTGGCCGCCGCGCGGGAGGAGATCTCGGCGCTGCGGGCCGAGCAGACGGCGCGCCTCGCCGCCATCGAGGCGGCGCTGGCCGGCGCCATCCCGCCCGTGCCGGTGCTCTCGCCCGCGCTGTCGCTGGGTCATGTGAACGACCTCGTCGAGGTGCTGCGCGGCGAGCTGCTGGAGCGGCTGCGGCGGCTGGAGCTGCGGGTGCTGGAGCTGGAGGCGGGAAAAGGAACGGGTCGGTCGGCGTGAGCCGACCGACCCGCGGCCCGAAGGCCAGTCTGGCGGCGGCTTGCCGGGAAATAGCCTCCGCCGGATGCCGTCCGCCCCTGCCGGAGGCAGTGGGACGACAAGGGGATGCTGCCGCGCCTCGCCCAACGCCAGCATGGGAGCGGGCTTAACTCTGCGAAATGGCGAGTTGAGGGGTCGGAAAGGTGACGGGCCGCCTGTCACGCCTTTCTGACAATCAGGCGATGCCCCCGTTCACATGGATCACCTGGCCCGTGACATAGCCCGCGCCGGGCGAAGCCAGCCAGGCCACCGCCTGCGCCACATCGGCCGGCGTGCCGAGGCGACGCAGCGGGATGCGCGCGATCATCGCCTCCCATTGCGCGGGCGTCATGGCCGCATGGGCGCCCGGATCCTTCTGCGTGTAACCCGGCGCGACGGCGTTCACCGTCACCTCCGGCGCCCATTCGATGGCCAGCGCCCGGACCAGCGCCTCCACCCCCGCCTTGCCGGCGGCGGTGGCCGGGAAGGTCGCGGCGTCATTGCGGAACATGTGGGCGACGAAGGAGGAGATGGCGATGAGCCGCGGGGCCTCGCCGGCCAGGAGATGCGGCCTTGCGGCGCGCGCGAGGCGCAGGAAGGCCCAGAGGATGGCGTCCAGGCTGCGCGCGAAGCCCTCGTCGGTCATCTCCGCCACGGGCGTGCGGTCCGCGAAGCCGGCGTTCGAGACCAGCACATCCAGCCCGCCCAGCGCCTCGGCGGCGGCCGCCACCAGCGCCCCGGGCGCCTCTGGCGCGGCGAGGTCGCAAAGATGGGTGTGGACCTGCGCGCCGCGTGCGCGCAGCTCCTCGGCCACCGCCTCGAGCTTCGCGGCGTTGCGGCGGGTGTGCAGCATGAGCCGCGCGCCGGGCGCGGCGAGCGCCCGGGCGCAGGCCGCCCCGATGCCCGAGGCCGCGCCAGTGACCAGCACCCGCCGCGTCACAGCGGCGCCCGGGTGAGGGCGGAGAGCGGCCCGTTCACCGCCCAGATGGCGCCGCGGATGTCGGTGGCCCCGCGCTCGGTCACGCGGGCGGTGTGCATGGCGCGGTAGGCCTCGGCCGCGGCGCGCGAGGCGAAGGCGTATATCCCCCCCGCGCGCCCGGCGGCCGCATCCTCCGTCCAGATCTTCCACAGCAGGCCGGGCGTATCGGCGGCGATGGACTCCGCCAGCGCGCGCAGCTTCGCCACGCGCGCCTCGCCCCAGGGCGGGGGCGAGGCGAAATCCATCGCCAGGATGACGGGCCCTTCGCCCTCAGCCGGCATAGGCGACGGTGCGGCAGCGCTGCTCGCCGAGCCCCTCGATGCCCACGCGCACCTCCTGGCCGGGCTTGAGGAACCAGGGCGTGGGCTTCTTGCCCAGCCCCACGCCCGGCGGCGTTCCGGTGAAGATCACGTCGCCGGGGAAGAGGGTGATGCATTGGCTGACGTAGCTCACCAGCGTCTTCACGCCGAAGATCATCGTCTTCGTGCTGCCGTCCTGCTCGCGCTTGCCGTCGATGTCGGTCCACATGCGCAGGTTCTGCGGGTCAGGCACCTCGTCCTTGGTCACCATCCAGGGGCCGAGGGGGCCGAAGCTCTCGAAGCCCTTGCCCTTGTCCCAGGTGGGGCCGCGCTCGGACTGCCAGTGGCGCTCGGAGACATCGTTGCCCACGGCGAAGCCGGCCACATGCTCCATCGCCTGCTCCTCGCTGACGTAGCGGGCGGTGGCGCCGATGACGATGACGAGCTCGCACTCCCAGTCCGTCTTGGTGCTGCCCTTGGGGATGATGATGTCGTCGGTGGGCCCCGAGAGGGCGCCGAGCGACTTGAGGAAGACGATGGGCTCGCTGGGCGGGGTGGCGCCCGTCTCGGCCGCGTGGTCGGCGTAGTTCAGCCCGATGCAGACCAGGTTCTTCATGCCCGTCACGCAGGGGCCGAGGCGCGGGTTGCCCGGAACGGCCGGCAGGCTTGCCGGGTCGAGGGCCTTGAGCTTGGCCAGCACGCCGGGGGCCAGCGTCTCGCCATTGATGTCGGCCACCACGCCCGAGAGGTCGCGTATGGTGCCGGCGGCGTCGAGCAGACCGGGTTTCTCCTGGCCCTTGGGGCCGTAACGCAGCAGCTTCATGGACGTGTTCCTTCGCCGGATGATGGGCGAGACAGGATAACAGCCGGGGCGGGAAGGGAAATCCGCCCCCCTCTCCCGCTCAGCCGCCGCCGAGGGCGGCGAGGCCGCGCGCCAGGGCGGGTGCGTCGAAGCGGCGCTCCAGCTCCTGCTGGGTGCTGACCACGTGGAAGCGCAGCGCGCCGCGGATGGAAGGGGCCTCGCCCACGCGCTGATCGGCATGGATCGGCAGCGTGGCGAAGAGCACCGGCTCGGCCAGCAGCGGGAGGCGGTTGGCCGGCAGGGGCGGCGCGGCCTGGAGCGCCGCGACATGGCGCGGCCAGGCCTCGGCGCGCTCGCGCGCGGCGGGGAGTTCGTCGGGCGGCGGCGGCTCGGCCAGCAGGGCCGCCTCGTGCAGCCGGGCGAGGCCGCGGGCCAGCGCCTCCTCCTCGCCCGCGGCATGGGGGCGCAGCTCGGCCTCGAACACCGCGGCGAGGTCGGAGACGCTGGCGAAGAACACCTGCCAGCGGCAGTGCTGCAGGGCCGCCTGGAAGTCCGGGTCGGCGAAGTAGCGCCCCTCGCGCCGGCCGGTCTTGACCCGGCAATAGTCCACCACGGTCTTCTGCGCGACGAAGGCCGCCTGAGCGTGCAGGAAGGCCTCGAGCGCCTCCGGCTCGGCGCTGCGCCGCGGGCGGAGGAAGTCCAGCAACCCCATGATCTTGCTCCCTTTGAGCCGGACCTGTGCCGCGCTGCAACACGGCCGCAGTAAATCCAATCTTAACGAATGTTAATGCGTCAAGCGTCGGCGCGAACGTTACACGGCGGATGCGAAGGCGCGGGGACGCAGAGAATCTCCGCGCCGGGAGGAGAACAAAGCATGCCCCTCGCAGAACCAGTCAACGAGCCGGCGCCGCCCCCCGCGGCGGCGGTGGCCCCGGAGACGGCCCGGGCCTACTGGCGCAAGACCTCGAACCTGATGTGGACGGTGCTGGCGATCTGGTTCCTCGCCGGCTTCGGCGTCCATCTCTTCGCGCCCTCGCTGAACCCCATTCACATCGCGGGCTTCCCGCTGGGCTTCTATTTCGCCGCCCAGGGCAGCCTGATCGTCTTCGTCCTTGGTCTGTGGTGGTTCGCCAAGCGGCAGAACCAGATCGACGAGGAATTCGGCGTGCAGGAGGACGAGTGACCATGTCCGCCAGCACCGGGGGCAAGGACCCCTTCATCTCGAACCTCAACAAGATCTACGCGGGCTACACGGGCGGCTTCCTCGCCTTCGTGGTGATCCTCGGCATCCTCGAGCAGCTCGGCGTGCCGGACCGGATCATCGGCTACCTGTTCGTGTTCCTCACGATCGGCGTCTATGCCTACATCGGCATCATCAGCCGCACGGCGCAGGTGGCGGAATACTACGTCGCGGGGCGCAAGGTTCCGGCCGTCTACAACGGCATGGCCACCGGCTCGGACTGGATGTCGGCCGCCTCCTTCATCGGCATGGCGGGCTCGCTCTACGCGCTTGGCTATGGCGGCCTCGCCTTCATCCTGGGCTGGACGGGCGGCTACATGCTGGTGGCGGTGCTGCTCGCGCCCTACCTGCGGAAGTTCGGCCAGTACACGGTTCCTGACTTCCTCGGCGCGCGCTACGGCGGCAACGTCGCGCGCGCGATCGGCGTGGCGGTGCTGATCACCGCCTCCTTCGTCTATGTCGTGGCGCAGATCGTGGGCGTGGGCATCATCACCCAGCGCTTCCTCGACGTCTCCTTCGGCGTGGCGGTGTTCCTCGGCCTCGCGGGCATCCTCGTCTGCTCCATGCTGGGCGGCATGCGCGCGGTGACCTGGACGCAGGTGGCGCAGTACATCATCCTGATCATCGCCTACCTGATCCCGGCCATCCTCATGTCGGTGAAGGTGACGGGCGTTCCGCTGCCGCAGCTCATGTACGGCGTGGCGCTGGAGCGGATCGAGGGGCTGGAGGCCGCCTTCCGCGCCGCGGGGCAGACGCCGCCGCCCGGGGTGGTGGGCTTCCACACCGCCCCCTTCATCGGGCCCAACGGCCAGTTCTCCATGTCCGCCGCGGTGAACTTCTTCGCCCTCGTGTTCTGCCTGATGGTGGGCACGGCCGCGCTGCCGCACATCCTGATGCGCTACTTCACCACGCCCAGCGTGCGCGAGGCCCGCGCCTCGGTGGCCTGGTCGCTGTTCTTCATCTTCCTGCTCTACTTCACGGCGCCGGCCTACGCCGCCTTCGGCAAGCTGGAGATCTACCAGAACTTCATCAACCAGCCGATCGCCTCGCTGCCCGAGTGGGTGAAGAACTGGCAGATCATGTCGCCCTACGGCGTGCCTTGGATCAACATCGTGGACGCGAACCGCGACGGGATCCTGCAGTGGAACGAGTTCCGCATCCATCCGGACGTAGTGGTGCTCGCCACGCCCGAGATCGCCGGCATGCCCTACGTGATCGCGGGCATGGTGGCGGCGGGCGGCCTCGCGGCCGCGCTCTCCACCGCCGACGGGCTGCTGCTCGCGCTCGCCAACGCGCTCAGCCACGACGTGTACTACAAGATGATCAACCGCAACGCGCCCACCAAGCAGCGGCTGATCATCGCGCGCGTGCTGCTGATCCTGGTGGCGATCGCGGCGGCCTGGACGGCGGGCAACATGGGCGCCGACATCCTCTTCCTCGTCGCCTGGGCCTTCTCCATCGCCGCCGCCGGCCTCTTCGCCGCGCTGGTGATGGGCGTGTGGTACAAGAAGACCACGAACACCGCGGCCTGCCTCGGCATGATCGTGGGCTACGTGGTCACCTTCGGCTACCTGATCTGGTCGGAGTTCTTCGGCCTCTACTTCGTCGAGGCCTTCGGCACCAAGGAGGCGATCCTCAACGCCGCCCGCGCCGCTGCGGCGCTGCCGCAGGCCTCGGCCGAACTCAAGGCCTATGCCTCGGGCCTCGTCGCCAATGCGGCGGCGGTCCAGGACGGCGCCTTCGCCTGGTTCGGCAAGGCGCTCTCCGGCTGGGGCATGAACACCGACCATGTTGTGCTGCGCGGGCGCATCGTCGCGCGACTGTGGGGCATCAACAACATCTCGGGCGGCATCTTCGGCGTGCCGCTCGCCTTCCTCACCATCTACGTGGTGTCGCAGTTCACCAAGGCGCCCTCCCAGGCGATGCAGGACTTCGTGGAGTCCATCCGCATCCCGAAGGGCGGCGTCCGGCTGGCCGACGCGCGCGAGGCG
>JBKBSR010000367.1:0-2916 GCA_046291055.1 Roseococcus sp. | reverse complement strand
CACCCGGTCGCCATCGGCCATGGGAAGGGTGCCGGGCTGCAGCCAGAGGCGGTGCCGGCGCGCGGCGGCACGCATCGCCTCCAGCACCTCGCCGCTCGCGGCCACCATGGCGCGCAGCTCGCTCGCCTCGTCGGCGGCGCGGTTGCCGGCCAGCGCCGCGCCCAGCTCGACGCAGGCGTATTCGGGGGCGAGCAGCAGGTCGGCCCCGCGCGCCTTGGCCTCGGCGCAGAAGCCCTCGAGCTTGGCGGCGAAGGCGGCGACGGAGGCGAGCGGCTCCACGGGCCAGGCGAGGCAGGCGAGGGTGAGCGGGCTCACGCGAGGCTCTTCGTCCAGAAGGAGAGGAGGTGGGGTGTCTCGAAGGAATCGCCGTGCTCACGCCAGCGGAAGAGGCAGGTCAGGCCGGGCTGGTGCAGATAGCCGCGCCGCCGCCAGAACCCGTCGAGCGGCGTGTAGCCGGCGGGCTTGCGCGGGTCGTTCGCGTTGCGGATCACCGCGCAGAAGCAGGCCTTCGCGAAGCCGAGCGCGCGGGCGTGCGCCTCGCGCGCCTCGAAGAAGCGCACGCCGATGCCCTGGCCGCGCCAGGGCGCGCGCAGCACGGATTCGCCGAAATAGCACCACTCCCCGGGGTCGAGCCCGGCCTCGAGGAAGGCCGTGCGCACCTCGGGGTGGGTGCTCTGCATCGGCTGGGCGGAGGCCGCGCCCACCACCTCCGCGCCGTCCTTCGCCAGCACGATCGCGGCGCGCGGATCCTCGGCGTAATGCGCCATGTACTTCGCTTCCTCCGCCGGATCGGCGTCGTAGAGGTAGGGCCATTCGGCGAAGACCTCCGCGCGCAGGCGCGAGAGGGCGGGCACATGGGGCAGCAGCGCCGCGCCCGTCACGGTCTCGATGGCGATGCTCACGCGGCGGCCTCCAGGAAGGCGCGCAGGCCCTGTTCCACCACGGCGGGCTCCAGATCCTGCAGGATGAAGACGAGGCGCGAGGCGCGCGGCTCCTCCGCGGGCCAGGCGGGCAGGCGGCGCGGCGGGTGGAAGCTGTGCTGCACGCCATGCACCACCACGGGCAGCGCCTCGCCCCGCACGTCCAGCACGCCCTTCACGCGCAGCAGCCGCGCGCCCTGCGTCATCGCCATCATCTCGAGATAGCCGGCCACCGCCTCCCAGGGCAGGGGCGCGTCGAAGCGCAGGCAGAGCGCGCGGATGCGCGCGTCGTGCCGGTTCGGGTCGTGATGATGGTGGTGGAGATGCGCGCCGCCCGCGCCCTCGATCCAGGCGGCGATCCCCGCGGCCTTGCCCTCGGCCGAGAAGGGGCCGAGGCCGAGCAGCGCCCGCGCCGGCACGTCGCGCGCATGGGCGATCCGCGCCACCGGGTTCAGCGCCGCGAGCCGCGCGGCGAGGGGCGCGGGGTCGGCGAGGTCGGTCTTGCTGATCAGCAGCAGATCGGCCACGGCCGCCTGGCGGCGCGCCTCCTCGTGCGCATCGAGGCTCGCCATGCCGGCCACGGCGTCCAGCACCGTCACCACCCCGTCCAGCGCGTAGTCGCGCAGCAGCAGCGGGTCGCGCATCAGGGTGTGCAGGATGGGCGCGGGGTCGGCGAGGCCGGTCGTCTCCACCACCACGCGGCGGAAGGGCCGCCCGCGCGCGGCAAGGTCGCGCAGGGCGCGGGAGAGGTCGCCGCGGATGGTGCAGCAGAGGCAGCCCGAGGCGAGCAGCACCGCATCGCCCTCCAGCGCCTCGACGAAGAGGTGGTCGAGCCCGATCTCGCCGAACTCGTTGACCAGAACGGCGGAGCCCTCCAGCGCGGGGTCGCGCAGCAGGCGGTTCAGCAGCGTGGTCTTGCCGGCGCCGAGGAAGCCCGTCAGCAGGGTGAGCGGCGTCATGCGCCGTACAGCTCCTCGGGGCTGACCAGGGGGGCGGCGATCTCCGCGAGCCCCTCGCCGCGCGGGGCGAGGAAGAAGCAGGAGCGCCGGCCCGTGTGGCAGGCCACCCCCGCCTGGTCAACCAGCAGAAGCAGCGCATCGCCGTCGCAGTCGAGGCGCAGGTCGAGCACGCGCTGCACCTGGCCCGAGCTCTCGCCCTTGCGCCAGAGCCCGCCTCGGCTGCGGCTGAAATAGCAGGCGCGGCCCGTGGCGAGCGTCTCCTCCAGGGAGTCTCGGTTCATCCAGGCCAGCATCAGCACCTCGCCCGTGTCGTGCTGCTGGGCGATGGCGGGCACGAGGCCGCGCAGGTCGAAGCGCACCGCGTCCAGCACGCGCGCGCGCGCCGCGGGATCGGCGAGCGGCAGGGAGGAGGGGGTGTCGATCATGGCATGGGAGTATAAGGGAGGGGCGGGAACAGGGTGAGGGCCGGGATGGACATGGAGGCGATGCTCGATCGGGCGGCGGCGCAGTGCGCGGCGCGCGGCGCGCAGCTCACGCCGCTGCGCCGCCAGGTGCTGCGCCTAGTGCTCGCCGCCGAGCAGCCGGTGGGCGCCTATGCGCTGCTCGACCAGCTCAAGGCCGAGCGGGGAGGGGCCGCGCCGCCCACCGTCTATCGCGCGCTCGACTTCCTGCTGGAGCAGGGGCTGATCCACAAGCTCGAGCGGCTCAACGCCTTCCTGCCCTGCGTCGAGGCCGGGCATGTGCATGCCCCGGGCGAGCACGACCACCCGCACCAGTTCCTGATCTGCCGCCGCTGCGGCGGCACGACCGAGATCGCCGACCACGCCGCGGCCCATGCGCTGGAGGCCGCCGCGGCGCGCGCCGGCTTCCGGGTGCAGCGCATGACGGTGGAGCTGGAGGGCCTCTGCGCGCGCTGCGCGGCCTAGGGTCTGGACTCAATCACGCCCAGTAGGTGATGGCGGAGACGAGGCAGACGGCGGCGAGGAAGTTACGAGCGGTCTTGTCGTATCGGGTGGCGATGCCACGGAAATCCTTGA
>JBKBSR010000366.1:0-2920 GCA_046291055.1 Roseococcus sp. | reverse complement strand
GCCCGCGCAGCCCCGCGATCATCACCTGCGTGAAGTCCTGGCAGACGCCGCGGCGCGTGCGCAGCACCTCCGCGATGGGGGTGGTGATGGAGGTGACGCCGGCCTGGAAGGCGAAGTCGCGGCGCATCCGCGCGTTGAGGTCGAAGAGCCCCGCCAGCACCGGCCGCCCGGCGGGGAAGGAGGGGCGGGCGTAGTCCGCCGCCTCGGCCACGGGGGGGATCAGGGCGCTGGGCAGGAGGAACTCCGCCGTCTCGACTCCCTCGGCGAGGCGCGCCACCTCCTCCCAGGGCGGAGTGGCTTCGGCCGGCGGGGGCGGGGGGAAGGCGACCTCGACCAGGCTTTCGGCCGTCACGTCGAAGGCGGTGTGCGGCGCGGCGAGGAAGAGGCGCGTCGCCGCATTGCCGAAATGGTCGTGCGTCTCGCTGTGGTGGTCGGGGGCGGGCAGGCAGGTCAGGCGCGCCGAGAGGACGCGCTGGCCGGGCAGGGCGCGCGGCTTGAGGTGCAGCAGATGGGCCGCGAGGTCCACGGGCTGCGCGTAGGAATAGGCGGTGCGGTGCCGCAGCCAGTAGAGCATGACGGCAGGGTATCATCCGACCGCCGCGCTCAGAACACCCCCTTCAGCGCCGCCAGCGCCCAGGCCGCATCCTCCTCGCGGTTGTAGCCGTGGAAGCTCACGCGGATCCGCCCGCGCCCGTTCCAGGCCAGCACGCCCCGCGCCTGCATGGCCGCCACCGCGGCCGCGGCCTCGGGGTGGGGCAGGCAGACGCTCGCGCCATGGCGCTCGGGCGTCATCACCGGCAGCCCGGCGTGCAGGCAGCGCGCGCGCAGCTCGCCCGCCAGGTGCAGCACATGCGCCGCCACGGGCGGGCGCCGGGCGGCGTAGTCCAGCGCGTGATCGAGCGCATAGACGGCGGCGTGGCAGGGGTTGCCGCGGCAGAAGCGCATCGCGTCCGGCACCAGATCGGGCGGCGCGCGCCAGTCAGGCCGGCCCTGGGCGGCCAGCGAATACCAGCCGGCGCTGGCCGGCCGCCAGCCGGGCTGGCGCGCGCGGTTCCAGTGCGCGATGGCCAGCCCGCTGATCCCCAGCAGCCACTTGTAGCAGGCGGCGAAGCTGAAATCCGCGAGCCCGGCCTCGATCGGCATCCAGCCCGCCGCCTGGGTGTGGTCGAGCACCAGCAGCGCCCCCACCGAATCGGCCAGCGCACGGAGCCGGTGCAGATCCGCCGCCTCGGCGGTGAGGAAGGAGACGCTGGAGGCCGCGATCACCCGCGTGCGCGGGCCGATCGCGCCGGGCAGCCCGGCATAGCCCTCCGCCACGCGCAGCCGCACCCCGGGGCGCAGGGCGAAGGGCGCGGCGAGGGAGGGGTATTCGATGTCGGCCAGCGCCACCTCGTCGCCCTCGCGCCAGTCGAGGCTCTCGGCCAGCATCGCCACCCCCTCGGCCACCGAGGAGGCGAAGCCGATATCGCCCACAGGGCAGCCCCAGTCGCGGGCGATGCGCGCGCGCAGCCGCTGCACCATCGCCTCCTGCCGCGCATCGCCCTCCGGCCCGTCGGACTTGTCGGCCAGATAGGCGCCGAGCGCCCCGGCCAGGCTGCGCAGCGCAGGCGTCTTGCCGCCGGCGCAGACATGGGTGATCCCGGGCGGGATCTGGAAATCCGCGGGGTCGAAGGGCGAAGCCATGCGCCCCATGGAAGGCCGCGTGCGGATTTCGCGCAATCCGGGCGGTGCTGCGCCGCGCAAAGCCGGCTAGAAGCGGGGGTGCCGGAGGTCAGGGGGCCCGCTGCATGTCCATCCAGGTCGCGCTCACGCATCGCACCAGCTACCGCTACGGGCGCGCGGTGCAGTTGGGCCCCCAGGTGATCCGTCTGCGCCCCGCCCCGCATGCGCGCACGCCCATCCTCTCCTACGCGCTGAAGGTCGAGCCGAAGCCGCATTTCCTGAACTGGCAGCAGGATCCGCAGGGGAATTTCCAGGCCCGGGTGGTGTTTCCGCAGCGCGTCACGCATTTCGACGTGACGGTGGACCTCGTGGCCGACATGACCACGATCAACCCCTTCGACTTCTTCCTGGAGCCCGAGGCCGAGCACTGGCCCTTCGACTACGACCATGTGCTGGACCACGAGCTCGCCCCCTTCCGCAAGCGCGAGGCGGCGGGGCCGCTGCTGCAGGCGCTGCTGGCGGAGATCCCGCGCACCCCCCAGCGCACGGTGGACATGCTGGTGGACCTCAACCGGCGCATCCAGCGCCGCATCGCCTACATCGTGCGCATGGAGCCGGGCGTGTGGTCGCCCGAGCGCACGCTGGGCGAGGGCAGGGGCTCCTGTCGGGACTCCGCCTGGCTCTTCGTGCAGGCGGCGCGGCACCTCGGCTACGCGGCGCGCTTCTGCTCGGGCTACCTGATCCAGCTCGTCGCCGATGTGAAGCCGCTGGAGGGCCCCGAGGGCCCGGCCGCCGACTTCACCGACCTGCACGCCTGGGCCGAGGTCTATCTGCCCGGCGCGGGCTGGGTGGGCTTCGACGCCACCTCCGGCCTGCTGGCGGGCGAGGGCCACATCCCGCTCGCCGCCACGCCCGATCCGCAATCCGCCGCGCCCATCACCGGCATGGTGGAGAAGGCGGAGGTCGAGTTCGGCTTCGAGATGCACGTCACGCGCATCCGCGAGACGCCGCGCGTGACGAAGCCCTACACCCCCGCCCAGTGGCAGGCCATCCAGCAGGCCGGGCAGCGGGTGGACGCGGCGCTGCGCCGGCAGGATGTGCGCCTGACCATGGGCGGCGAGCCCACCTTCGTCGCCGCCTCCGACCGCGACGCGCCGGAATGGAACACGGATGCGCTGGGCCCCACCAAGCGCGCCTTCGCCGGGCGGCTGCTGCGCCGGCTCGGGGGGGGGGGGGGGGGGGGGGGGGAGATGGGGGG
>JBKBSR010000365.1:0-2929 GCA_046291055.1 Roseococcus sp. | reverse complement strand
CGCGGCATCGGCCGCGCCATCTGCGAGCGGCTGGCGGAGCACGGCGCGAAGGTCGTCGTCAGTTCCCGCAAGAAGGACGCCTGCGAGGAGGTGGTGGCCGCCATCGCCGCGCGCGGCGGCGCCGCCATGGCCGTGCCCTGCAACATCAGCCGCAAGGAGGAGCTGCGCGCGCTGGTCGAGGCCACGCGCGCCGCCTGGGGGCGCGTGGACATCCTGGTCTGCAACGCCGCGGTGAACCCCTATTTCGGCCCGAGCCAGGAGATCCCGGACGAGGCCTATGACCGGATCATGAACGCGAACGTGCGTTCCAACCTCTGGCTCTGCCAGATGGTGATCCCGGAGATGGCCGCGCGCGGCGAGGGCTCGGTCATCATCGTCAGCTCCATCGGCGGCTTCCGCGGCTCGCCGCGGCTCGGCATCTACGGCGTGAGCAAGGCGGCGGACATGCAGCTCGCCCGCGCGCTGGCGGTGGAGTGGGGGCCGCGCGGCGTGCGCGTGAACGCCATCGCGCCCGGCCTGGTGCGCACCGATTTCGCCCGCGCGCTGTGGGAGGATCCGGCCAACCTGAAGAAGCGCACGCGCGACACGCCCCTGCTGCGCATCGGCGAGCCCGACGAGATCGCCGGCGCGGCGGTGTTCCTCGCCGCGCGCGCCTCCTCCTTCATGACGGGGCAGACCATCGTGGTGGATGGCGGCGTGCTGGCCGGGCCGCCGCTGGTGCCGGAGGATGAGTGAGGGGAAACCGGCCGCTGCCGGCCACGACGTGAGCGGGGCGGACCCCCAGGCGTGAACCGGCCGCCCGCCCCCTGACGGGGGCCCGCCAGGACGGCCCGCGGGCCGGCACGGCGGTGGCGGATGCAGCGCGAAACGGCGTCGCGCGCCCCATCGGGTTCACGCCGCGAACACGCGCGCGGCGCCGGCAGCGGCCGGAAGGAGCGCGGAGATAGGGCCTCCGCCGCCCCGGGAGTATCGCAAAGCGCGCAGGGCGCCTTGCGATGCCTGCATCGCGATTCCGCTTGGCGCGGCTCAGCGCGCCAGGTTCTCGGCGATGTAGGGCGGCAGCGCGAAGGCGGCGACATGCACCTCCGGCGTCCAGTAGCGCGTGGCGCCGAGGATGCCCGCGGCCTCGGCGCGGGCGCGGATGGTCGCCGCGTCGTGGTGGCGCAGGCTCGCGTCCTTCGCCGCCCAGCCCAGCGTCATGAAGCCGCCCACATAGGTCGGCACCGCCGCCACATAGGCCCAGGTGTCGGGGAAGGACTTGGCGCGGCGCAGGTTGGTCTCGCGCAGCTCCTCCGCCTGCATGAAGGGCACGCCGCACTGGTTCACGATCAGGCCCCGGTCCGAGAGCAGCCGGGCGGCGTTGGCGTAGAACTCGTCGGTGAAGAGCACCTCGCCCACGCCGATCGGGTCCGTGCTGTCCACGATCACCACGTCGAAGGAGGCGGCGGGCGCGGTGCGGACATAGTCTATGCCGTCGCCCACGATCACCTCGGCGCGCGGGTCGTTCCAGGCGTCGCCGGCGATGGCGGGCATGTGCTCCTTGGCGAGGCGGATCACCTCGCCGTCGATCTCCACCATCACCGCGCGCTCGACGGTGCGGTGCTGCAGCACGCGGCGAAGCACGCCGCCATCGCCGGCGCCGATGATGAGCACGCGCTGCGCCTCGCCATGCGCCAGCAGCGGCACATGGGTCAGCATCTCCTGGTAGACGAACTCGTCGCGCTCGGTGATCTGCACCACGCCATCCAGCAGCATCACCCGGCCATGGGTGAAGCTTTCGAACACCATGATGTCCTGGAAGGCCGACTGGACGCGCGCCAGCTCGCGCTTCACCAGGAAGCGCTGGCCCCACTCGGCGTAGAGGGTCTCGTTCACCCAGGAATCGGTCGCCATCGCTCTGTCTCCGTCCATGCGCAAAGAGAAGGGCCGGACGTTGCCGCCCGGCCCCGGATGTTCCGCCGAAGGCCGCGCCTTCAGCCGATCAGGCCGCGCTTGTGCTCGGCGAGCTGCACGCGCTCGGGCAGGAAGCCGCGCTTGAGGTGCTCGATCGCCTTGTAGGGGTCGCAGTCGCCGCAGACGAAGATGTCGAGCGCCGCGTAGTCCCGCTCCGGCCAGGTGTGGATGGAGACGTGGCTCTCCGCCAGCACCAGCACGCCGCTCACGCCGCCATTGGGCGAGAAGTGGTGGAAGTGCCCGTGCAGGATGGTGGCGCCCGTGGCGATGGCGGCCTCGCGCAGCACCGCGTCGATGTGCCCGGGGTCGTCGAGGTTCGTCGCGCCCCAGAGGTCGATGATGAGGTGCGTGCCGGCGTAGCGCACGCCGTTGCGCTCCACGAAATAGTCCTTCTGCTCGGACATGCCGCCGTGCGTGTTGTTCTGGGCGTTGCTCGGCAGCGAGTCCGAGTCCATCCCCAGTCGGACGAGAGAGTCCATGTCGGGTCCCTTTCCCACCAGCAGATGACCTTGAGATCGGCTGTGCGGCCACCGCGGCCGTCGGTTCGATTGGGGTCAGCGGCGCGGGGGTATGGGGCACGAAGCCCCTGGGGTCAAATGAAATCGCGCGGCCCTGCCGCGACCTCAGCGCAGGGCTCAGCGCGGCGCGTTCTGCGCGGTGCGCAGCGGCGCGCCGCGGGCGGGAAGGCCGCGGAAGAGCTCGAGCTCGCGCGCGATGCGCGGCAGGTCGGCGAGGCCGCGCACGGGATCGGCCGTCAGCGCCTCGAAACCCTGGGCGAGGGCGGGCTCGCTGAGGCGGCCGGCGAAGCGCGCGCGGTGCTGCGCGAGCCCCGCCTCGTCGCCGGCGAGCGCGAGCAGCGCGGCCAGCCGCAGCGCATCGCGCTGCGCGGCGGCCGGAAGCGGCGCGGGCGGCGGCGGCGCGCTGGCGGCGAGGTGGCGCGCCAGCGCGGCGGCCGCCCCGGCATGGTCGCGCGCGT
>JBKBSR010000364.1:0-2931 GCA_046291055.1 Roseococcus sp. | reverse complement strand
GGCGCGGACGAGCCCCAGCTCCTCGCCCGCGCCCGGGTGGCGGAGGCCGGGGCCCGCGCCCGCCGCCCCACATTGCTGCTGGACCTCGAGAGCGATGGTGCGGCGCATCTGCGCGCCCTGGGCGGCGCGCCCGAGCCGGTGGAGGAGCGGGTGCCGGGCCATGTGCTGGCCTTCCCCACGGGCTGCGAGACGCTCTGGGTGGCCCATGAGTCGCAGCACTCGCACCTGACGGACACGCACGCCGGCCTCGCCGAGGCGGAGCACCTCCTCGGCCTGCTGCGGCGCGAGTTCGACCTGGTCGTGATGGTGGGCGGCCCGCCGCGGGAGAGCTATGCGCTGCGCCGCCTCGCGGGGCTGGCGGACGCCGCCGTGCCGGTGGTGAACGCCGCCACCACCACCCTGCCCGCGGCGCGGGCGGCGGTGGAGGCGCTGCGCGCCGCCGGGGCCGCGCTGCCCGGCTTCGTCTTCACCGGAGAGACGCGGGTGCTGCCGCCCCGCCTCGCGCGGCTCGCCGGGGTGGAGGCGGGCTGACGCGGGCGGCATGTCATGCCGCCCGTATCGCGCGCAGGGCTGGCGCCACCCAACGCGGCGAGCCGCCTTGGGGCCCGGCGTGGCGGCTGCGCGCCAAAACTAGGGCATACCAGCGGCCGCGCCGCTTTCGCGCCGGTCAGAAACAGCGGCCGCCGGTATGAGTCGCCCGCCGCCCCGCGTCACGGCATCGCGACGTCGATGCCCTGGTAGAAGTAGTTCATGGCGCGGATCTGGTCGTCCGTCAGGCGCTGGCCGGCGGGGATGACCTGCGTGCCGTCCTGGCGGAAGATCGGACCGTCGAAGGGGTGGAGCGTGCCGGCCGCGAGCGCGTCGCGGATGCGGCTCGCCTCGCTCACCTCCTCGGGCGTCATGTTGGTGAAGGGGGCGAGGCGGAACATGCCGGAGCCCAGCCCGCCCCAAGTGTCGGCTGGGCGCCAGTTGCCCTCGATCAGCAGCCGCGCGCGCTCGGCGTAGTAGTCGCCCCAGTTGTTCACGCTGGAGGTGAGGTGCGCGCGCGGGGCGAAGCGCGTCATGTCGCTCGCCTGGCCGAAGCCGAACACGTTGCCGCGCTGCTCGGCGAGCTGCAGCGGCGCGGGGCTGTCGGTGTGCTGGCAGATCACGTCGCAGCCCTGGTCCATCAGCGCGCGCGCGGCGTCGGCCTCGCGGCCCGGGTTGAACCAGGCGTTCACCCACACCACGCGGATGCGCATCTGCGGGTCCACGCTCCAGGCGCCGCGCATCACGGTGTTGATGGCGTGGATCACCTCCGGCACCGGGAAGGAGGCGACGTAGCCGATGGTCTTGCTGCGCGACTTGCGCGCGGCGATCACGCCCTGGACGTAGCGCCCCTCGTAGAAGCGCGCGTTGTAGATGGCGAGGTTGGGGCCCGTGGCGGTGCCCGTCGCGCTCTCCCACATCACGTTCGGGTGCTGCGGCGCGATGCGCTGCGTGGGCGCGAAGTAGGAGAAGCTGGTGGTGAAGATCAGGCGCGAGCCGGTGCGGACGAGCTGCGTGGCCACGCGGTCGAAATCCGGCGGCGCGACGCTCTCGACCTGGGTGGCGGTGACGCGGTTGCCCAGCACCTCCAGCATCCGGCGGCGGCCCTGGTCGTGCATGGTGGACCAGCCGAAATCGCCCACCGGGCCGATCAGGATGAAGCCGACATTGAGCGGCCCGCCCTGCGCGACGGCAGGGCCGTTCAGCGCCGAGGCGCCGGCCAGCGCGCCGGCGCCGGCCATCAGGGAGCGGCGGGACAGGGTCATCGAGAGCGGTCTCCTCGTTGCGCGGCCCAAGCGCCGGCGCGATGTCATAATCCCGGATTAAGCAAATGTCATGCCCGATCAGCGATCCGGCACGAAGGGCGTGCCCAGCGCCGCCGGCCCCGCCGCCCCGCCGCGCCGCAGCCGCATGATCAGCACCAGCACGAGGATGGTGATGAGGTAGGGCAGCGCCGAGAGAAGCTGCGAGGGAACGGGCACGCCTGCCCCCTGCGCGTGCAGTTGCAGGATGGTGATGCCGCCGAACAGATAGGCGCCGATGGCCGCGCGCCAGGGCAGCCAGGAGGCGAAGACCACGATGGCCAGCGCGATCCAGCCCCGCCCGCCCGTCATCCCCGAAGTCCAGAACGGCGTATAGACCAGCGAGAGATAGGCCCCCGCGAGCCCCGCGCAGGCGCCGCCGAACAGGATGGCGAGGAAGCGGATGCGCAGCACCGGATAGCCCAGCGCATGGGCCGAGGCGTGGTTCTCGCCGCAGGCGCGCAGCACCAGCCCCGCCTTGCTGCGCCAGAGGAACCACGACACGCCGACCATCAGCGCGAAGGAGGCATAGACGAAGGGATCCTGCGCGAAGAAGACCGGGCCGAGGAAGGGAATCTCCGACAGCAGGGGAATCTCGATCCTGCCGATGCCCGCGCGCTGCACGCCCACGAAGGGCGCGCCCACCACGCCCGATAGGCCGAGGCCGAAGATCGAGAGCGCGAGCCCCGCCGCCACCTGGTTCGTGGCGAGCCCGAGCGTGAGGAAGGCGAAGACCGCCGCCAGCGCCATCCCCGCCAGCACCGCCGCCAGCACCCCGAAGGCCGAGTTGCCCGTGGTGATGGCCGCGGCGATGCCCGCCGCCGCGCCCATGATCATCATGCCCTCGACGCCGAGGTTCAGCACCCCCGCGCGCTCCACCACCAGCTCGCCGATCGCGGCGATGAGCAGCGGCGTGGAGGCGGTGATGACGGTGAGAAGGATGGCTTCCAGCAGAGTCATTTCATGCCCTCAAACGCCGGGCGCGCGCGCCGCGCGCTGGGCTTCGCCGCGCCACTGGCGGGCCGGGCGGCACGGGGGAGCGGGCGGCGCCGGCCGCCGTGCGGCCGGAAAAGCAGTGAGGGCCCGGCTGCCCCTCGCGGGG
>JBKBSR010000016.1:0-17099 GCA_046291055.1 Roseococcus sp. | reverse complement strand
TCCTCCGTCACGCGCAGCCCGCCGAAGCTCTTGTTCAGCCGGCGCAGCTCGAGCAGCGGCTCAGCCACGGCCGAGCAGCCCCGCGATCCCGCCGCGCAGGAACAGCACGCACAGGATGAGCAGCGGCCCGAAGATCAGCCGCCAATGCTCGGTCAGCGTGGCGAGCCATTCCTCGACCAGCACGAAGGCGAGCGCCCCCAGCAGCGCGCCATGCGGCCCCGCCAGCCCGCCCAGGATCACCATGAACAGCAGATCGCCGCTGCGCTGCCAGGCGAGGTAGGCTGGGGCCACGAACTCGGTGGCGTTGGCGAGCAGCACCCCCGCGAGCCCGCCGATCGCCCCGGCGATCACATAGGCCGCGAGGCGATAGGGATAGGGCTCGAACCCCAGCGCGCGCACGCGCGTCTCGTTCTCGCGCGCCGCGCGCAGCACGCGGCCGAAGCGGCTGGCCAGCAGCGCGCGCACCAGCGCCCAGGCGGCGATCAGGCAGAACAGGCAGGCGAAGTGGAAGGCGAGGCGATCCTCCAGCAGCCGCGCGCCGAAGATCTCGGTGCGGCCATAGAGGGTGTAGCCGTCATCGCCGCCGTAGAGCGCGAGCGAGGAGGCGGTGAAGAAGGCCATCTGCCCGAAGGCGAGGGTGATCATGATGAAGTGCACGCCCGAGGTGCGGATGGCGATGGCCCCCGTCGCCAGCGCGAAGAGCGCCGCCGCCCCCACCCCCGCGGGCAGCACCGCCCAGGCCTCGGTGATGCGCGCATGGTCCAGCACCACCACCGCATAGGCGCCCACCCCCATCATCGCCGCATGCCCGAGCGAGACGAGCCCCGCGCCCCCCACCAGAAGCATCAGCGAGATGGCGGCCATGGCGAAGATCATGGCGCGCGCGAGCAGGGTGAGGCTGTGGCTCTGCCCGAAGCCGAGGAAGGGCGCCAGCGCCAGCGCCGCGAAGACGCCCGCCGGCAGGGCCGCCTCGCGCCAGGTCACGTCCGCACCGGAAACAGGCCCGCGGGGCGGAAGGCGAGGATCGCCGCCATCACGATGTACACCAGCATGGAGGCGAGCGCCGCCCCCGTCTGCCGCGCCGCCGAGGCATCGAGGAAGAGGCGCATCAGGTCCGGCATCATGCTGCGGCCGATGGTCTCCACGAGCCCCACGATCAGCGCGGCGAGGAAGGCGCCGCGAATGGAGCCGATGCCGCCGATCACGATCACCACGAAGGCGAGGATGAGCAGGTTGTCGCCCATCCCCGGCTCGACGGAGAGGATGGGCGCGGCCATCGCCCCCGCGAAGCCCGCCAGCATGGCGCCGAAGCCGAACACCGCCATGAACAGCCGCCGCACATCCACCCCGAGCGCGGAGAGCATGGGGGCGTTGGAGGCGCCCGCGCGCACCAGCATGCCGAGCCTCGTCCGCTCGACGAGGAACCACAGCAGCCCCGCCGTCGCGAGCCCCGCGGCCAGGATGGCGAGGCGATAGGTGGGATAGAGCAGCCCCTCCATGATCCGCACCCCGCCCGAGAGCGCCTCGGGCAGCGGCATCTGCATGGGCGCGGCGCCGAACACCGCCTTCACCCCCTGGTTCAGCACCAGGATCACGCCGAAGGTGGCGAGCACCTGGGAGAGATGGTCCCGCTCGTAGAGGTGGCGGAACACCAGGAACTCCAGCAGCAGCCCGAACAGCAGCGCCGCCGGCAGCGCCAGCAGCAGCCCGAGCCAGAAGGAGCCGGTGAGCGCCGCGAGCGTCGCCCCCAGATAGGCGCCGACCATGTACTGCACCCCGTGCGCGAGGTTGATGAAGTCCATCACCCCGAAGACCAGCGTCAGCCCCGCCGCGACGAGGAAGAGCAGGATGCCGAACTGCAGCCCGTTCAGCGCCTGCACCAGCAGCAATGTGGTGTTCACGCGAACGCCCCCCGGGACGCGCCGAAGGCCGCGCCCCTCCGCCCCCCGAGGCCCCGCGCGGGCCTCGCCCGCGAGGCAGGCGCCAGCCCGCCAGGATCAAGCGCCATCAACGGGCTCCCCGTCGAGGTCGTGCGCAGCAAGGCTTCGGCGGGGGTTACACCCGCCCCGGCATCCGGCACTCGCCGGCCCAGGGGTCCACATTCGCCTCCAGCACCCGGCGGACCGTCTGGGTCTGGAAGCGGCCGTCGGGCCGGCGCACCACCTGGCAGAGCCAGAAATCCTGCACCGGATACTGGTTCGCCCCGAAGCGGAAGGCGCCGCGCACCGAGCGGAAATCCGCCGCCGCGACGGCCTGGCGCAGCGCGTTCTTGTCAGCGAGGTTGCCGCCCACCCGCCGCACGGCGGAATCGAGCAGCATCGCCGCGTCGTAGCTCTGCGCCGCATAGGTTGCGGGGACGTAGTTGAACTGCGCCTCCATGTCGCGCACGAAGCGGCGGTTCTGCTCGTTCTCCATGTTCGGCGCCCAGTTGGCGCCGCTGAAGAAGCCGAGCGCCGCCTCGCCCTGCGCGGGCAGCGTCGCCTCGTCCACCGTGAAGGTGGAGAGGAAGGCGATGTTCTGCAGCCCCGCCTGGCGATACTGCCGCACCAGGTTCACGCCCAGCCCGCCGGGCATGAAGGTGAAGATGGCGTCCGGCCGCAGCGCGGCGATGCGCGCGAGCTCGGCCGAGAAGTCCACATGCGTCAGCGGCACGTAGACCTCGTCCACCACCTGGCCCTGGAAGCGGGACTTGAAGCCCGCCATGGCGTCGCGCCCCGCCTGGTAGTTGGGCGTGAGCAGGAAGACGCGGCGATAGCCCGCATCCTGCGCCGCCTGACCCATCACGCTGTGCACCTGGTCGTTGTTGTAGCTGGTGGTGAAGAAGAAGGGGTTGCAGCCGCGCCCGGCGAAGGTGGAGGGGCCGGCGTTGGTGGAGATGAGGAAGGTGTTCGCCTCCGTCACCGGGCGCATGATCGCCTGCAGGATGTTGGAGAACACCACGCCCACCACGAAGTCCACCCGGTCGCGCTCCAGCGCGGCGCGCACCTTGGTCACGGCCACGTCGGGGCGCAGCTCGTCGTCGATCACGATGGTCTCGACCGGGCGGCCGCCGAGCCGGTTCTCGAGGTGGCGCAGGCCGAGCATCCAGCCGTCGCGCAACTGCGTGCCCAGCGCGGCCTGCGGCCCGGTCAGCACCGCCACCAGCCCCACCTTGATGGGTGCGCCCTGCGCGCGCACGGCCGGGACGGCCAGCAGCGCCGCGCCGCCGGCCAGCATGGCGCGGGGGGCCAGCGCCGGCTTCGTCTCGATGCCCATTCGCTCTCTCCCCCCTGCCGTGCTCCGGCGCGGCGCGCCGTGATGGAATCCGTCAGAGGGGCGATAACCCGCTCCGCGCGGCCCGCGCAAGCGCCGCCGCGCGCAGGGTGAGGGGGTGGCGCGGCTCGGAGAGCGGGCCGAGCACGGTGAAGTGGTTCAGCCCCTCCAGCACCTCGCAGCGCCCGCCCCAGAGCGCGGCGAACTCCCGGCTTTGGCGGAGGAACTCGCCGCTCTCCTCGCCGCCCACCGCCGCCACCAGGGGCCGGCCCGGCGGGGGCAGCAGCGCGGGCGAGAGGGCGCGCGCCATGGCCGCATCCAGCCCCAGCGCGGCGTTGATGGAGGTGGGCAGCAGCGGCTCCAGCCAGAACAGGCCGGAGACGGGCAGCGCCACGGCCGCCACCTCCGCGGGCAGGCGCGCCAGCAGCCAGGCGGCGAGATGCCCGCCCGCGGAATGGCCGGCCACCAGCATGGGCGCGCCCATGCGCGCGTGCAGCGCGCGCGCCGCCGCCTCGGCCTGTTCGCAGATGCGCGCGAGCGGCACCGAGGGGCAGAGGTCGGTGGAGGGCAGCGCCACCGCCACCCCGAGCGCCACCAGCCCCGCCGCCACATGGCTGACCGCCGCGCGGTCCAGCGCCTGCCAGTAGCCGCCGTGGAAGAACAGCGCCACCGGCGGCCGCTCCACCCCGCGCGGCAGGAAGAGGTCCATCGCCTCGCGCGGGCCGGGGCCATAGGCCAGCGTCTCGGGCGGCAGGGCGGCGCGAAACGCCTCCGCCGCCCGCGCCCATCGCGCGAGGATGGCGGGGTGCTCCGGCACCCGGGCGCGATTGTTGTATTCCGCTTCGGCGTCCATGCCGTTCATGTTAGTCCCTCCCGCGGCGAAGGGCAGGATGGGCGCATGCGAATCTACCTGGCCGGGCCGGAGGTGTTCCTCCCCGATGCGGCGGCGATCGGCGCCGCGAAGAAGGCGATCTGCGCGCGGCACGGCCTGACGGGCGTCTTCCCGCTCGATCCGCCCGCGCCCATGCCCTCCGGCCCGCCCGAGTGGCGGCGCATCTTCGCCGCCAACAAGCTGCACCTCGCGGGCTGCGAGGCGCTGGTGGCGAACCTCACCCCCTTCCGCGGCGCGGGGGCGGATCCGGGCACGGTCTATGAGCTCGGCTACATGCGCGGCCTCGGCCGGCCGGTGCACGGCTACACCCATGACCCTCGCCCGCACCGCGCCCGTGTGCCGGAGGCGCGCTTCGACGGACGCGTCTGGCGCGACGCCGAGGGGCTGGAGGTGGAGGAGTTCGGCCTGACGGAGAACCTGATGATCGAGGGCGCCATCGCCGCCTCGGGGGGCGTGCTGCTGCGCGCCGAGGCGCCCCTGCCCTGGACGGACCTCACGCTGTTCGAGGCCTGCATCCGCGCCATCGCCGCCGGCGGGCGGCAGGCGGCGGAATAGGCGCGGGGGCGGGCTCGCACCGGCGGCCCTCCGGCCGGCCGCATCAGGGGGCCCAGCGGGGCCGCCGCTTCTCGCGGAAGGCGGCGAGGCCTTCGCGCCCCTCCGCCGAGGCACGCTGCATCCAGCTCTCGCGCGCCAACTCCTCCATCCCCCGCGCATCGAGGATCAGCCCGTTCGCGCCGAGCAGGCTCGCCTTCGTCACGGCCACGGCGGTGGGCGAGGAGAGCAGCGTCTCGGCGATGATCTCCTCGAGCCGCGCCTCGATGGCCTCGGGCGGATGCACCTCGTGCACGAGGCCGATGCGCCGCGCCTCCTCCGCGCCGAAGCGCTCGCCGGTGATGGCGTAGCGCCGCGCCTGGCGCAGCCCCATGGCGTGGACCATGTGCGTGGAGATGGGCGAGGGCGCGACGCCGACGCGCACCTCGGTGATGCCGAAGCTCGCGGTGGTGGCGGCCAGCGCCACGTCCACGCAGCAGGCGATGCCCACCCCGCCGCCGAAGCAGGCGCCATGGATCACGGCCAGGGTGGGGCGCGGGAACTCGTTCAGCGCCGCCATGGCGCGGGTGGTGAGCAGCGAGGCGGCGTGCGCCTCCTCCGGCGGGGCGGCGGCGGCCGCGCTCAACCAGTGGATGTCGGCCCCGGCCTGGAAATGCCGCCCCGCGCCGCGGACCACCAGCGCGCGCACCGTCGCGTCCGCGGCGAGGCGGCCGAGACCCTCGATCAGCGCCTCCAGCATCGCCCCGTTGTAGGCATTGCCGAGCGCGGGGCGGTTCAGCGTGGCGGTGACGACGCCGCGCGCGTCGCGCGCGAGCAGCAGGGGCGGCTCTTCCATGGGGCGCGAGCTTCCGCCGGCCCGCGCCCCTCGTCCAGCCCGCTTGGAGCCCGCGCGCGCGCGCCCTACCTTCCCCGCCGGGGCAGGAGGAGCCGAGGCATGACGATCCAGGGCATACCGCCGCGCGCCGCGCCGCAGGACGAGGCGCGCCGCCTCGCGCTGCTGCACGCCATCGAGCGCAAGCTGCTCTGGCTCTCGGCCTGGATGATCCATCACGCGAACCACATCCGCCCCAACCGCGACGGGCTGAAGGTGGGCGGGCACCAGGCCTCCTGCGCCTCGGTCATCTCCATCATGACCGCGCTCTACTTCGACATCCTCAAGCCGGCCGACCGCGTGGCGGTGAAGCCCCATGCGGGGCCGGTGTTCCACGCGATCAACCTGCTCTTCGGCCGGCAGAAGGCCGAGCGCCTGGCCACGCTGCGCGCCTTCGGCGGCATCCAGCCCTACCCCTCGCGCGTGAAGGACGGGGCGGAGGTGGATGTCTCCACCGGCAGCGTGGGCCTGGGGGTCGCGCTCACCTCCTTCGGCGCGCTGGTGCAGGACTATGTGCGCCTCAAGGGCCTCGCGCCCAAGGATCTCCCGGCGGGCCGGCATGTCGCCATCGTGGGCGACGCCGAGCTCGACGAGGGCAACATCTACGAGGCGCTGCTCGAGGGCTGGAAGCACGACATCCGCAATGTCTGGTGGGTGGTGGACTACAACCGCCAGAGCCTGGACAGCGTGGTGCAGGACCGCCTGTTCGGCCGCATCGAGGGGCTGTTCCGCGACATGGGCTGGAACGTCGTCACCCTCAAATACGGCCGCCGCCTGCAGGCCGCCTTCGCCCGCCCCGGCGGCGAGGCGCTGCGCCGCTGGATCGACGACTGCCCGAACTCCCTCTACGCCGCCCTCACCTTCCAGGGCGGCGCGGCCTGGCGGGCGGCGCTGCTGGCCGAACTCGGCCGCGAGGAAGGCGTGCGCGCCATCATCGACCCGCTCTCCGACGAGGAGCTGGCCGGGCTGATGACCAACCTCGGCGGGCACGACATCGAGACGCTGATGGAGGCCTTCCGCGCGCAGGACGCGGCCTCCGACCAGCCCACCTGCTTCATCGCCTACACCATCAAGGGCATGGGCCTGCCCTTCGCCGGCCACAAGGACAACCACGCCGGGCTGATGACGAAGGAGCAGATGGAGGGCTTCCGCGCCACCATGAACATCCGCCCGGGCCATGAGTGGGACGCCTTCGAGGGGCTGGACGTCCCGGCCGAGGAGATGGCGGCCTTCATCGCCGCGGCGCCCTTCGCCCGGCCGCTGACGCCGCAGGGCCGGCGGCTCTCGGCGCCCGCGGTGCATGTGCCCCCGCGCCTGCCCGTGCCGCGCGTGCCGGCGGGGCGCAAGCTCTCCACCCAGGCCGCCTTCGGCGACATCCTCGCCGCCATCGGCCGCGGCGAGGGGGAGTTCCGCGACCTCGCCGCGCGCATCGTGACCACCAGCCCGGACGTGACGGTGAGCACCAGCCTCGGCCCCTGGGTGAACCGGCGCGGCATCTTCGACCGGCACCTGAAGAACGACGTGTTCCGCGACGCCAAGCTCGCCTCCGCCCAGCGCTGGGGCATGAGCCCCGAGGGCCAGCACATCGAGCTCGGCATCGCCGAGCAGAACCTGTTCCTGGTGCTCGCCGCGCTCGGCCTTTCGGACCGGCTCTACGGCGCGCGGCTGCTGCCCATCGGCACGGTCTACGATCCCTTCGTCAATCGCGGCCTCGATGCGCTGATCTACGGCTGCTACATGGACGCGCGCTTCCTGCTGGTCAGCACGCCCTCGGGCCTTACGCTCGCCCCCGAGGGCGGGCAGCACCAGAGCGTGAACACCCCCCTGATCGGCATGGCGCAGGATCGTCTCGCGAGCTACGAGCCCGCCTTCGCCGACGAGCTCGCGCTGCTGATGCGCCACGCCTTCGCGCACATGCAGGCCGAGGAGGGATCGAGCGTCTGGCTGCGCCTCTCCACCCGCGGCCTCGCCCAGCCCGAGCGCGCGCTGGACGAGGCGGCGGTGATCGCGGGCGGCTACTGGATGGTCCCGCCCGGGGAGGGCGCGCCCATCGCCATCGCCTACCAGGGCCCCGTCGCGCCCGAGGCCATGGCCGCCTTCGAGACGCTGCGCGCGGAGGAACCCCGCGCGGGGCTGCTCGCCGTCACCTCGCCCGACCGGCTGCACCAGGGCTGGCTCGAGGCGCGGCGCGCGGCGCGGCGCGGGCCGGGCGCGCATCCCTCGCACATCGAGCGGCTGCTCGCGCCGCTGGCGCCCGGGGCCGGCCTCGTCACCGTGCTCGACGGTCACCCCGCCGCGCTCGACTGGATGGGCGCGGTGCGCGGGCAGCGCGTGGCGGCGCTGGGCGTGGACCGCTTCGGCCAGGCGGGGGACATCCCCTCCCTCTACGCCGAATACGGGCTGGACGAGAACGCGATCCTCGACGCCTGCGCCGAGATTCTGCTCGGCGGGGGCTGAGCGCGCGGCGCTTGCCAAGCGCGCGGGGGCCGCGCAGCCTCGGCCCGGCAGCGAGTCGAAGGGAGCGCAGCGCATGAGCGAGACGGCCGGCATCACCCCCGCGGGCGAGGGCCTCGGCGGCATCGTCTGGAACATCCTGGGCCAGACCTACAAGCCGCGGCAGCATTCGGCGACGAGCTTCGCCTTCGACACGCTCTTCCCGCCCGGCGCCTTCGTGCCGCCGCACATCCACCCCACGCAGGACGAGTACATCCACGTCTTCGAGGGCGCCTTCGAGCTGCTGCTCGACGGCCAGACGCTGCGGGCCGGGCCGGGCGACCTGATCCGCATGCCGATGGGCCTGCCGCACGGCATCTTCAACAAGTCCGGCGCGCCGGTGCGCGCGCTGTTCTGGGTGGCGCCCTCGCGCAAGCTCTACGAGCTGTTCAGCCGCATCCACAACGTCGCCGACCCCGAGACGGTGGTGAGGATCTCGGCCGAGTGCGAGGTGGACTTCCTGCCGCCGCCGGCGTGAGCCGCGCGCGCATCGCCGCCGTCCTCGGCCTGCTCGCGGCCTTCGGGCCGCTCTCCATCGACATGTATCTGCCCGCCCTGCCCGCCATCGGCGAGGCGCTGGGCGGGGGCATGGAGGGCGCGCAGGCCACGCTCGCGGCCTTCTTCCTCGGCATGGCGGCGGGGCAGCTCCTGCACGGCCCGCTTGCGGACCGCTACGGGCGGCGGCGGCCGCTCTTCGCGGCGCTGATCCTCTACACCGCCGCCTCGGCGCTCTGCGCGCTCGCCACCGCCATCGAGGCGCTGGTGGCGCTCAGGCTGCTGCAGGCGCTGGGCGCCTGCGCGGGCATGGTGATCGCGCGCGCCGTGGTGCGCGACCTCGCCGACCGCTTCGACCCGGTGCGGATGATGGCGCGGCTGATGCTGGTGATGGGCGCGGCCCCCATCCTGGCGCCGCTGCTGGGCGGCTGGGTGGCCTGGATCGCGGGCTGGCGCGGCGTCTTCTGGTTCCTCGCCCTGGTCGGGCTCGCGGCCATGCTCGCCTGCTGGCGCGGCCTGCCGGAGACGCTGCCGCCCGAGCGCCGCCGCCGCGCCGCGCCCGCGCAGGTGCTGGGCGCCTATGCCGGGCTGCTGCGCGAGCGCCGCTTCCTCGGCACGGCGCTGGCCAGCGGCTTCGCGCTGGCGGGCATGTTCGCCTACATCGCCGGTTCGCCCTTCGTGTTCATCCGCCTGCACGGCGTCGCGCCCGAGCAGTATGGCTGGTATTTCGGCGCGGCCGCGGCAGGGGTGATCGGCTGCGGGCAGCTCGCCGGGCCGCTGGCGGAGCGCCTCGGCCGGCCGCGGCTGTTCGGCCTCGCGCTGCTCGCGCTCGCGCTCGCCGGGGGCGGCGTGGCGCTGGCGGGGGCGGTCGCGGCGGGGTTCTGGGCGATCTACCTGCCCATCCTGGGCTACACGGCCGCGCTGGGCCTCGTTCTGCCCATCGGCACGGTGCTGGCCATCCAGCCGAACGGGCAGATGGCGGGCACGGCCTCGGCGCTGCTGGGCGCGCTGCAGTTCGGGCTGGGCGCGGCGCTGGGCGCGGCGCTTTCGGCGCTGCACGACGGCACGGCCCTGCCCATGGCGGCGCTGATCGGCGCGGCGGGGGTGCTGGCCCTCGCCGCCTGGGCCGGCCTCGCGCGGCCCTCGGCTACTTGAAGATCACCTCCGGCAGCCAGGTGGCGAGGCCCGGGAACAGCACCACGAGGAACAGCCCCAGCAGCTGGAGGAGCACGAAGGGCGTCACCCCGCGATAGACCTGCCGCGCCGTCACCCCCGCGGGCAGCACGCCCTGGAGGTAGAACAGCGTGGGCCCGAGCGGCGGGGTGAGGAAGCTCGTCTGCAGGTTCAGCGCCAGCAGCACGCCGAACCAGATGGGGTCTATGCCCATCTGCAGCAGCACGGGTCCCACGATGGGCACCACGATGATGACGATCTCCACGAAATCCAGCGGGAAGCCCAGGACGAAGACGATCAGCATCACCACGAACAGCGCGCCGTATTTCCCGCCCGGGATCATCTCCAGGAAGGCGCGGATCATGTCGTCCCCGCCCAGGCCCCGGAACACGAGGCTGAACAGGGTGGCGCCGATCAGCGTGGCGAAGATCATCGCCGTCACGCTCATGGTGGAGTGCGACACGCCGCCCAGCACGCCCCCGCCGAAGGCCCGGCGCAGCGACACCGCGATGCCCCCGGCCAGCATCAGCGCGAGCGGCAGCGCCGCCCACATGGCGATGAGGTCGGGCAGGGGCGGCGCCTCGCGTCCGATGCGCATGTCGAACAGCGAGCCGAGCGCCACCAGCCCGAGCGCCGAGAGCGCCGCGCCATGGATGGGCCAGGACGGCCCGCCGCCGAGCCTGAGCCCCGCGAGCAGCGTGGCCCCCACCGCGCCCACCGCCGCCGCCTCGGTGGGCGTGGCGATGCCGCCCAGGATGGAGCCCAGCACGCAGACGATCAGCGCGACGGGCGGCAGCAGCGCGCGCGCCAGCGCCGAGGCGGGCAGGCGCCCGGCCTCCTCGCGCCGCATGGCCGGGCCCACCTCCGGTTTCCACCAGCACAGCACCACCTGGTAGAGGATGTAGAGCCCCGCGAGCATCAGCCCCGGGATCATCGACCCGGCGAAGAGCTGCCCCACCGAGATCGTCTCGACCGAGAACTTCCCCTGCGCGAGCTGCGCCTGCTGGTAGGCCGCGGCCAGCACCTCGCCCAGGATCACCATGACGGTGGAGGGCGGGATGATCTGCCCGAGCGTCCCGGCCGCGCAGATCGTCCCGCAGGAGAACTCGGGCTGGTAGCGGTTCCTCATCATCGCGGGCAGCGCGATGAGGCCCATGGTCACCACCGTCGCGCCCACGATGCCCGTGGAGGCCGCGAGCAGCGCCCCCACCAGCGTGACGGAGACCGCGAGCCCGCCGCGCAGCGGCCCGAAGAGGCGGCCCATCGCCTCCAGCAGCTCGGGCGCGATCTTCGACTTCTCGAGCATCATGCCCATGAAGATGAACAGCGGGATGGCGATCAGCACCTCGCTCGTCATCGTCCCGAACACGCGCTGCGCCAGCGCGCCCAGGAGGAAGGCGTCGAAGGCGCCGAACAGGATGCCCAGGCCCGCGAAGACCACCGCCGTGCCGGTCAGGATGAACACCACGGGGATCCCCGTCATGATCAGCGTGCACAGCGCGATCATCATGAAGAGGTCGAGCCACTGCCCGATCGCCGAGGGGCTCATGCCGAGAAGCTCTGCCGCCGGGGAAACAGCGTCTCCGCCCGGCCCGCGATCACCGCCACCGCGCGGATGGCGATGGAGAGGGCCTGCAGCGCGAGAAGGCTCGCCATCACCAGGATCAGCGCCTTGAGATAGGGCTGCAGCGGCAGCCCGCCGCGCGCCATCGGCCCCTCACCCAGCCGGAAGCTGCGCTCGACATAGCCCCAGGAGGCCCACCAGAGCAGCCAGCAGAAGGGCAGCACGGCCACGACGATGCCGATGAGGTCGCACCACGCCTTCTGCTTCTCGTTCCAGCGGCCGTAGAAGAAGTCCACCCGGACATGCGCGTCGATCAGGTAGGCGTAGCCGATCGCGAGCATGAACAGCGCGGCGTGAACATAGACCACGCTCTCCTGCATCCAGACGAAGGAGGAGCCCCAGACATAGCGCAGCACCACTACCAGGAACTGCACCAGCACCAGCAGCACGGCGAGCCAGCGCGCGCCGAGCCCGATGGCGCGCGAGAGAAGATCGAGCCCGTCGGCGAGCCGCAGCGCCGCGCGCAAGCGCCCTCAGCCCCAGCGGATGGGCAGGGCGCGGGCGTTGAAGTTCGCCCCGTAGCTCTGCGCCATGTAGGCGGCCGAGCGGTTGCGGAACGCCGCGTAGCTCTCGGCGATGCGCTTCACCAGCGGGTCCTGGTGGTTGCGCAGCTCCTCCAGCATCTGGCCCGCGGTGTTGCCGAAGGCGATCAGCAGGTCGCGCGGGGCCTCGCGCACCACCACTTGGTGGCGCGTCACCAGCTCCTGCAGGGCGATGGGGTGGCGCACGTCGTATTCCGTCACCGTCTCCTCGGCGAGCGACATGCAGGCGAAGCGCACGACGTTCTTGAGGTCCTCCGGCAGGGCGTTCCAGCGCGCCATGTTGATGCCGATCTCCTCGGCCGAGGAGGGCTCCTGCACGCCCGGGAAGTAGTAGTTCTTCGCCACCTGGTGCAGGCCGAGCGGCGCGTCGCTGAACGGTCCGAGGAACTCGGCCGCGTCGATGGTGCCCGACTGCAGCGCGGCGAAGATCTCGCCCGCGGGCAGGTTCACCACCGAGGCGCCGGCGCGGCGGAACATCTCGGCCCCCAGGCCCGTGGTGCGGAAGCGCAGGCCGCGGAAATCCTCGATGGAGCGGATCTCGCGGCGGAACCAGCCGAGCCACTGCGGCCCGCTGTCGCCGGTGATGAAGGGCTTGATGCCGAAGCGGCCGTAGATCTCGTCATACAGCGCCTGGCCGCCGCCATGCATCATCCAGCCCTGGCGCTCCTGCGCGGTGAGGCCGAAGGGGAAGCTGCCGAAGAAGCCGATGCCGGGGGACTTGGAAATCCAGAAGGCCGGCACGCCGTGGTAGAGATCGGCCGTGCCGGCGGCCACGGCGTCGAAGGCGCCGGGGGCGGGCACCACCTCGCCGGCGGCGAAGAGGCGCACAGTCAGGCGCCCGCCCGAGAGCGCCCCGATGCGGTCCGCGCAGCGCTGCGCCGCCACGCCGGGGCCGGGCAGGTTGCGCGGCCAGAGCGTCACCATGCGCCACTCGATTCGCCCCTGGCTGAGCGCGGGCGTGGCGAGGCTGGCGACGCCGCCGATGGCGGCGGCCTGGGCGAGATGGCGGCGCTTCATGGGCTCTCTCTCCGTGGGCGGTTCTGCTGCGTTGCAGGAAGGTGGCAGGAACGGGAGGTTCCTGCCAAGCCTTCAGGCGCGGAACACCACGGGAAAATCCGCCCCCTCCAGCGGCGCGCCGTCGGCCAGCGTCAGATGGCGCAGCGGCGGCGAGCCGCGGCCCTTGCGGTCTATGAAATACGCATCCGCCCCCACCCAGCGGGCCGAGAACACGCGCCGGCGCGTGGCCGAGCGGTTGGCCGGCGCGCCATGCACGGTGTGGAAGTCGAAGGCCACCGCATCGCCCGGCTCCATCGCCCAGCCCAGGATGGTGTGGCGGTCCCGCTCGGCCTCGATGTCGGGCATCTCGGGGCTGTCGTCGCCCTCGTAGAGCTCGCTGCCGTCGAAGCGCCGGGGCTTGTGGTTCACCCCCCAGCGGTGCGAGCCCGCGACGCATTCGAGCGTCGTCTCCCGCCCCACCGGGTCGAGCGGAATCCAGAAGCTGACCGACTGCTCCCCGCCCACGCAGTAGTAGGGGCTGTCCTGATGCCAGGGCGTGACGAGCGAGGTGCCCGGCTCCTTCACCAGGATGTGGTCGTGGAAGAAGCGCGCGATGGGGCTGTTCATGAGGGCGGCCGCGATGGCCGCCCCGGGACCGTGCAGCACGAACTCCCGCAGCTCCGGGATGCGCTGCCAGTTGCAGAGATCCTGGAAGAAGCGGGCGGAGCCGTCCTTGGGCGCGTAGCTGCGCTCGTAGGGGCTCGGATTCTCCATCACCCGGGCAATGCCGGCGCGCAGCGGCTCCACCCAGTCGCGGAAGGCGCCGCGCAGCAGGATGGCGCCGTCGCGCTGGAAGGCCTCGACCTGCTCGGCCGTGACGGGGGCGGAGAGGGACGCGGACATCGGGCGCTCCTTCGCTCGGGGCGCGAAGGCTAGCCCCGGCCGGGCGCGGCGGGAAGCGGGCGCGGGCCGGGCGGCAGCGGCCGCATGGCGGGGCAGGAGCAGACGAGCGCGCCATCGGGCAGGCGGTTGGCCATGCTCGGCTCGCCGCAATGGGGGCAGTCGCGCAGCCCCTCGCGCATCGGGGCGGCCTCGGGCGGCGGCGTCACTGCGCGGCCCCGCGCTCGGGCAGGGGCGCCATGGCGCGGATGGCGGCGGCGAGCGCCCCCTGCCCCGCACGCTCGGCCAGCGCCGCGGCCTCGGCGCGGGCGGCCTCGAAGCCGAGGCGGTAGCCCTCATGCCAGCGGCCGCTGTTTCCGACGCGTGAAGCTGCGGCGCGGCCGCTGGCATGCCCTTGTTTTGGCGCGCAGCCGCCACGCCAACCCTGCGCGCGACACGGGCGGCCTGTGATGCCGCCCGTATCACAGGTCGCGCGGTCGAGCAGGCGGGCGAGGGCGGCGGGCGCGGAGGCGGGCATGGCGGGCAGATGCGCCCGCACGCCGCGCTTGCAAGGCGCGGGGCTTCCCGTCCAGCCTGCCGAAAACACCGGAGGAACGCCATGCACCGCCGCATCCTCGTCGCGGGGCTGCTCGCCGCCCCCGCCCTCGCCCGGGGGCAGGGTTTCCCCGACCGGCCGGTGCGCCTCGTCGTGCCCTATTCGGCGGGCGGGGTGGCGGACACGGTGGCGCGCATCCTCCAGCCGAAGATCGCGGAGAATCTGGGCCAGCCTCTGATCGTGGAGAACCGCACCGGCGCCGCGGGAGCCATCGGCGCGGGCTTCGTGGCCCAGGCCGCGCCGGACGGGCACACGCTGCTGCTGGAGGGCGCGACCTCCATCACCGGCCCGCTGGCCAACCGCGGCCTGCCCTTCGACTACGCCGCCATGCCGCGGGTGGCGCAGATCACCGCCGCCCCCTATGTGCTCGGCGTGCGCGCGGGCTTCCCGGCCGAGGATCTGCGCGGCTTCCTCGCCGAGGCGCGCCGCCGCCCGGGCGAGGTGACCTTCGGCACGCCCGGCGTCGCGCATGTCGGCCACCTGATGGGCGAATTGCTGCAATCCCTCGCGGGTGTGCGGCTCGAGCATGTGCCCTTCCGCGGCGGGGCGGATGCGGCGCGCGAGGTGCAGGGCGGGCGCGTGGATTCCTGCTTCATCAGCGAGAGCAGCTTCATGCCCGTGCTGCGCAGCGAGCGCGGCAGGGTGTTCGGCGTGACGGGGGCCGAGCGCCGGCCCAACCTCCCCGGCGTGCCCACGATCGGCGAGGTGGTGCCGGGCTATGAGCTCTCCACCTGGATGATGATCTTCTCGCCCACGGGCACGCCCCTGCCGCTGCGCCGGCGCCTCGCCGCCGCCTTCGCCGCCGCCCTGGCCGATCCCGAGATCGCGCGCCGCGTGGAGGCCAGCGGCAACGACCCGGCGAGCCGCGGGCCGGAGGAGGCGGAGGCGCTGTGGCAGCGCGAGCGCGAGAAGCTCACGGCGCTGATGCGCCGCGCGGGGCTGGCGCAAGGCTGAGCGGAGCCGGCCAGGAGGGTTGCGATCAGGAGGGTTGCGGCCACGAGGGTTGCGGCCGAGGGCGCGCCACGCTAACAGCGCGACGGACGGGCACGTAGCTCAGCGGGAGAGCACCACCTTGACACGGTGGGGGTCACAGGTTCAATCCCTGTCGTGCCCACCATCCGCGTGGCCGGCCTTCGTCTTGCGCGGGGCCACGCCGGCGATCCTTGCCCTTCTCTCCCTTTTCGCGGCGCCGCATCGGGCGCGCGCCGAAGCGCATGTCTATTGCGCAGGGCGCGTGGTGGTGGAGCGCTTCGTCGTGCTGGGCACGCCGGGGCCGCAAGGGCGTTCGCACTACAGCGCCCATCTGCGCAACACGCGCGGCGTGCCGCAGAACCTGGTGGTGGTGATGGCGGGCGATGCGCTGGGCCGGCCCATGGGCCAGCGCCTGACGCTGCCCGGCCATGGACGGATGGTGCTGCCGCTCGGCTATCACCCGCGCCAGCCCGGCCGGCCGGCGCTGACGCCGCAGCGCCTCGCCGAAGCCACGCGGATTTCCTGCCCCTGACGGGCCGCCCGCGCCTCAGCGCGGCGGGTTCTCGAAGCGCAGCATGATGGCGACGCCGAGTTGCACCGAGGCGAAGGTCAGCGCGCAGAAGAACCACAGCAGCAGCAGCGGCGCCGGATGCTCCTCCGCGCGCCGCAGCAGCGTGCCCAGGCCGAGCGGATCGGCGAGCAGGATCGCGCCGCACAGCAGCGTGGAGAGGGCGGCGCCCACGCCGACATGCGCGAGCACGAAGCGGGGGGTGAGGTCGAGCTTCACGTCAGCCCGGGGACAGCCGCGCGAGTTCGAAGTGCATCCCGTCCTTCCTGGTGCTGAAATGCCCGCCCCAGAAGAAGCCGTTCTGGTGCGCGATCGGCACCAGCTCCCACACGCAGCCGGGCTGCCCGGCGGCGGCCGGCGGCTTGTCGAAGTCGTTCCACTTTCTGTTGATGTCGAAGGCGGAGCCGAAGGCGTGGTTGCTGAGCGCCGGAACCTCGCGCGAGAGCTTCCGCCCATGTCCTTCGACGTAGCTGGGACTCCTGTCCCGCGAATAGCGCGCGCTGAAGGTGCCGTGGAAGGTGAGGATCAGATGCAGCAGTTCCGTCGCCTCCCAGGCGGCCCAGAGCGCACGCAGCGCGTTGGCCCCGGCGCGGTGGAACATCACCTTGCCGTTCCCGAAGCCCAGCAGGCGCAGTTGCGGGATGTCCACGCTGACCAGGCTGGCCGCCGCCCAATCCGCCGCTGCGCCGTCGCAGGAAGCTTCGATCACGATTCGGTCGCGGTCGTCTCCGCGCTGGTCCGGCGGCGGCTGGTGGAAGGCGAAGCAGCCAAGGTTCCGGTCCCGCCAGCGCGGCCCAGGCGAGCCGAAATCAGCCGGCAAGGGCGGCTCGCGGAGCAGCGCGTAGTGGCCGGGCGGCTTCTGCCTGAGCCCCAGCTTCGACGCCTCGGCCAGGGTGGCCGCATCCAGCGCGCCCGTCGCCGCGATGCCGAGATTCGTCTGGAAGGCCTTGGTGGCGAGTTCGGTGTTCTGCCCGAACACGCCATCCACCCCGCCGCCGAGAGCGAGGCCCTGGCGCAGCAGGAAGCCTTGCCAGCGCTGGACCTCCTCGGCCGGCGCCGACCTGCTGTCACGGGACAATTCGAACGACATGCCGCCGGGCTCCTGCCAGAGCGGGGCGAGTGTGGCGGGGGGGGGGGGGGGGGGGGAACCGCCCCCGCTCCGCGCGAAGGGATC
>JBKBSR010000363.1:0-2944 GCA_046291055.1 Roseococcus sp. | reverse complement strand
CCGTCATGCCCATCACGTCGCGGAAGAAGGCGAGGGATTCGGCGGGCCTGGGCGTCAGCAGCTCGACATGGCCGAGATGCGCGACATCCATCACCGGCTCCTGCTCCATGGCGCTTCCCCCGTTCGGCTGCGCGCCAGCCTAGCCGCGCGGGCGGGGGCGCGTCCCATCGCTTCGCCGTCGCGGGCTATCAGGTTCCGGCATGGCCCGCGCCAGCTCGGCGAGATGCGCCGCGAGTGCGGCGAGGAAGGCCTCCGCGGCGGGCGAGGGCGGCGGATCCGGCGGCATGATCACGCCGGCGGGGCGCGGCGGGCTCGGCGCCGCCACGGGCAGGGCGCGCAGCGCGCCGCGCAGCAGATCGCCCAGCGCCATGTGCCGCGGCATCACGGCCAGCGCCTCGCCGCCCAGCAGCATCTCGCGGATGAAGCCGTAGGAGGAGCTGCGCAGCGCCGCCTCGCCCGAGAGGCCGAGCGCGCCGAGGAAGCGCTCGATCTCCTGCCCCACGCGCTGGCTCACGGTGGGCAGCAGCAGCCCATGCCGCGCCAGCGCCTCGCCCGGCAGCGGGCCGCGGCGGCGCAGCAGCGGATGGCCCGCGCGCGCGATCACCGCCAGCGGCTCCTCCCACATCGGCCGGCGCAGGAAGCCGTCGGGCAGGGGGGGCTCGTAGAGGCGGCCCACCACCAGATCGATCTCGCGCGCGGCGAGGCGCGGCAGCAGCTCCTCCGTCCGCCCCTCCTCGAGGCGCAGCCGCAGGCCGGGATGCGTGGCCGAGAGGCGCGCCAGCGCCCCGGGCAGCACCCCCACCGAGGCGACCGGCAGCACGCCCAGCGCCAGCCGCCCCGTGGCCGCGCCGCCCACCCCGTCCAGCGCCTCGTCCAGCCGCCGCAGCGCGCCGAGCAGCGCCCGCGCCTCGCGGATGACCAGCACGCCGGCCTCGGTGGGGCGCACGCCGCGGGCGTGGCGCTCGAAGAGGCGATGGCCCGCGATCGTCTCCAGCTCGCGCAGGCTGCGGGTCAGCGCGGGCTGGCTCAGCCCCAGCGCCGCCGAGGCCTTGAGCAGGCTGCCATGGGTGGCGAGGGCATCGGCCAGGCGCAGCAGCGCCGGCTTCAGGCGCCGGTCGAGATGGCGCCCCGGCATGCGCGCCCGCCCTCAGGCCGGCAGCCGCGCGCGGGCGAGGAAGTTGCGCAGGAGGGCGTGCCCGTGCTCGGAGGCGATGCTCTCGGGGTGGAACTGCACGCCATGGATGGGCAGGGCGCGGTGCGCGAGGCCCATGATCAGCCCGTCCGAGGTCTCGGCGGTGATGGCGAGATCGGGCGGCAGCGTCGCGCGCTCCACCACCAGCGAGTGGTAGCGCGTGGCGCGCAGCGGCGAGGGCAGGCCGGCGAAGAGATCCTCGCCATGGTGCGAGACATCCCACACCTTGCCGTGGACGGGTTCGGGCGCGCGGATCACGCGACCGCCGAAGGCCTGGCCGATGGCCTGGTGGCCCAGGCAGACGCCGAGCAGTGGCAGCCTCGCCTCGGCCGCCGCGGCGATGAGCGGCAGGCAGATCCCCGCCTCATTGGGCGTGCAGGGGCCGGGCGAGAGCACGATGGCCGAGGCGCGCATCGCCTCCTGCACGGTGATGGCGTCGTTGCGCGCCACCACCGGCTCCACGCCCAGATCGCCCAGGAAGTGGTAGAGGTTGAAGGTGAAGCTGTCGTAGTTGTCGATCAGCAGAAGCATGGCCGCACAGTCCGGCAGGGGCGGGCCGCGGTCAAGCGCGGCGCGCCCCGGGGCCGGGCGGCGGCCCGGTTCAGCCCTTGACGCCCGCGGCCTCGGCCTCGCCGATCAGCGCCTCGAGGCAGCGCAGCACCTCGACCGAGGCCTGCTGCATGGCGTCGAACTCGGCGGCCACCGCGGCGCGCTCGCCGCGCGCGAAGGCCTCCGCGGCCGCCTTGCCGTGGGTATGGACGCGCTTGTGCGGCGCGGCCAGCGCCGCATAGGCGGGCAGCTTGCGGTAGGGCAGGCTTGCGGGGCCGAAATACCATTTGCCGAGGCGGCAGGCCTCGTCGGAGGCGAGCTCCTCGGCCTTGAGGGCGAGCAGCCCCGCCTGCATGTCGCCCAGCCGCTTCTTCCAGAGCAGGTGGTCGAGCCGGGCGATGCGCAGCACCTTGTGCGGGATGGGGCGCTCGTAGAGGGCGTTCACATGGCGCAGCGCCAGCGCCTCCGAGGCGCGGCGCGCCTCCACCCCCTCCTTCGCCGCGCCGAGCACATCGGCCGCGCGCGCGGCCGCGCCCGCCACGTTCTCGGCCAGGGCCTGGGCGGCCCCGCGCTGCTCCGCCAGCAGCTCGGAGATGCGCTGCATGCTGCGCGCGGAATCGCCCATGGAGCCGGCCAGGCGCTCCGAGGCGCCGGAGAGCCCGGCGATGCGCTCCTCCACCGTCCCGGCCGCGCCGGCGGCGAGGCCGGTGGCCGTCGTGACGGCCTCCATCTCCGCCCGCAGCGCGGCGACGACGCGGCGGATGTCCTCGGTGGCGTGGGTGGTCTGGGCGGAGAGGTTCTTCACCTCGGAGGCGACCACCGCGAAGCCCTTGCCGGCCTCGCCCGCCCGCGCCGCCTCGATGGTGGCGTTGAGCGCGAGCAGGTTGGTCTGCGCCGCCACCTGCTCGATCATCCGCGCGGTTTCGGCGATGCGCGCCAGGGTGCCGGCCATGCTGCGCACCTTGGCCTCGGCGTCCTGCACCTGGGCGGCGAGGCGGCGCATCTCGGCCAGCGCCTCGCCCGCCGTGGCGCGGCCGGCCAGCGCATCGGCCTCGGCCTGGGCGACGTCGCGCGCCCCCGCCCCGGCCTCGGCCGACATGGTGGCGCAGGCGCCGAGAAGCTGGCCGGAGGCGGCGCTGATCTCGGAGAGCCGGGCCTCCTGCTCGCGCAGTTCGGAGAAGACGCGCGCGCCGAGGATGGCGC
>JBKBSR010000362.1:0-2944 GCA_046291055.1 Roseococcus sp. | reverse complement strand
TTATTTTTTAACAAAAGAGGGGAAGGTTGTTGCAAGGTGGGGGGGGGGTGTTTTGGGATGGTGTCCTGTCTCCTCGCGGCCGGCGGCTGGACGCCGGGGCGCGGCGCGAGCAGATCCTGGAGGCGGCGGTGGCCTGCATCGCCGAGCGCGGCTTCGGCGCGACGACGCGCGAGCTCGCCCGGCGCGCGGGCGTGACCCAGGCGCTGCTCTACCAGTATTTCGAGAGCAAGCAGGCGCTGGCCGAGGCGGTCTACGAGCGCATCTATCTCGGCCGGCTGGATCCGCGCTGGATGCGCGAGATCCGCGACCGGTCCGTGCCGGTGGAGCAGCGGCTGGAGGCCTTCTATCGCCGCTACACCGCCGCGATCTTCACCTACGAGTGGATGCGCATCTTCATGTGGGCGGGGCTTGCGGGCGTGGGGCTGAACCGCCGCTATCTCGGCACCGTCGAGGCGCGGCTGCTGCGCCCTCTCGCCGAGGAGATCGCCGCCGACGGCCGCTTCGGCGCGCCGGAGCTGGAGGCGATGTGGGCGCTGCACGGCAGCCTCGTCTACATCGGCATCCGCCGCTTCATCTACGACCTGCCCACGCCCGAGGATTCCGGGCCCGCCGTGGCGGCGGGGGTGCGCCGCTTCCTCGACGGGCTGCGCGCCGAGGCCCGGCGCGCGCGGCGGCGGCGGTTGCGATAGCGCCTGCCGCGGCGCAGCATGGCGCGCCCCTCCCCGCCACGGAGACCGCGATGCCCCGCCTCGTCACCCTCGCCGCCGCGCAGCTCGGCCCGATCCAGAAATCCGAAGGCCGCGAGGTGGCGGTCGGGCGCATGCTGCGCCTGATGGAACGCGCCCACCGCCGCGGCGCCGAGGTGGTGGTGTTCCCCGAACTCGCGCTGACCACCTTCTTCCCGCGCTGGTACGAGGAGGACATCGCCGCGGCCGACCACTGGTTCGAGACGGCCATGCCCTCCAACGCCACCGCCCCGCTCTTCGAGGCGGCGCGGCGCTACGGCATCGGCTTCCACCTCGGCTATGCGGAGAAGACGCCCGAGGGGCGGCGCTTCAACACCGCGATCTACGTGCATCCCTCGGGCGAGATCGTGCTGAAATACCGCAAGGTGCACCTGCCCGGGCACCGGGAGTTCGACCCGGTGCGCCGCGTCCAGCACCTCGAGAAGCGCTACTTCGAGGTAGGCGACCTCGGCTTTCCCGTGGTGCGCGCGCCGCTCGGGCGCGAACGCGCGAACATCGGCCTGATGATCTGCAACGACCGTCGCTGGCCCGAGGCCTGGCGGGTGATGGGGCTGCAGCAGGTGGAGGTGGTGATGCTGGGCTACAACACGCCGAGCCTGAACATGGACAACAAGGGCTTCGAGGCGCACCACCTGCGCGTGGAGCACAGCCACCTCTCCATCCGCGCCGGCTGCTACCAGAACGCCTGCTTCGCGGTGGCCACCGCGAAAGCCGGCACCGAGGACGGGCACGAGCTGTTCGGCCATTCCATCATCGTCAACCCGCAGGGGGAGATCATGGCGCAAGCCACCTCCTGGGACGACGAGCTGATCACCGCCGACTGCGACCTCGACATGTGCAGGCTGGGCCGCAGCACCATCTTCAACTTCGCCGCGCACCGGCGCCCCGAGGCCTATGGCCGCATCACCGCCCAGGTGGGCAGCGAGCCGCCGCCCGAGTGGCATCCCTCTCAGGCCGCGGAGTAGGGAAAGCCGCCCAGCCAGAGCACATCCTCGATGCGCCGCGCGCCGGAGGCGAGCATGGCCAGCCGGTCGAAGCCCAGCGCGATGCCGCTGCCCGCGGGCATCCCGTGCTCGAGGGCCGCGAGGAAATCCTCGTCCACCGGCCAGGCCTCCTCCGCGCCGTAGAGCCGCACGCGCTCGGCCACGTCATGGGCGAAGCGGGCGCGCTGCTCGGCCGGGTCGGTGAGCTCGTCGAAGGCGTTGGCGAGCTCGACGCCGGCCACGAAGAGCTCGAAGCGCAGCGCCACGCGCGGGTCATTGGGGTCGCGCCGGGCCAGCGCCGCCTGCGGGGCGGGCCAATGGGTGAGGAAGCAGCCGCGCTCCCGGCCCAGGCGCGGCTCGACGTGATCGAGCAGCAGCCGGAAGAAGGCGTCCTCCCAGCTCTCCCCGGGGCGTGCGCCGAGGGCGGCCGCATCGCCGGTGCCGTCGGGGCGGATGCTGGCCAGCAGATCGAGGCCGCACCAGCGCGCGAAGGCCTCGGCGCAGGTGATGCGCGCGAAGGGCAACGTGAGGTCGGTCTCCACCCCGTCATGGGCCACGCGCGGCGGGCAGAGGGCGCGCAGCAGCGCCTCCGTCTCCTCCATGAGCGCCGCGAGGGTCGCGCCCGGCCGATACCATTCGAGCATGGTGAACTCCGGCGCATGGCGCGCGCCGATCTCGCCGTTTCGCCAGACGCGCGCCAGCTCGAAGATCGGCCCCGCGCCGGCGACCAGGAGCCGCTTGAGCGCGAGCTCGGGCGAGGTGCGCAGCCAGAGCGCGCGCGGCGCGCCCTGGCCCAGATGCGGCGCGAAGCCGGTGCGAAAGCCGCGCAGATGCACCTCCATGCCCGGCGCGGGCACGAGGCAGGGCGTCTCCACCTCGCGGTAGCCGCGCGCGGAGAGGAAGGCGCGCGCGCCGGCGGCGAGGCGGGCGCGGGCCTCGAGGAAGGGCAGGCGGGCGGCGAGCGCCTCGGGCGACCAGGCGGGCATTGCGCGCCGCGCCATAGCAGGGCAGGGAGCCGCGCACCATGAACCGCACCCTGCGCAGCGCCGGAGAGCTGGCGGCGGCCGGGCTCCTTCCGCCCGAGGCCGTCCCGGCCCTCGCCCCCGTCGAGGCGCGCTATGCCGTGGCCGTGACAGCCGAGGTGGCGGTGCTGATCCGCGCCGGCCATGCGGAGGTGGCGCGGCAATACCTGCCCGATCCGGCGGAGCTTCTGAC